>JBFLWP010000004.1:146350-264904 GCA_040757595.1 Nitrospirota bacterium
ATGAAGCTCGGAGCGTTTGACATATTCCCGGTGACGGACGGGCGGTTCCGGCTGGACGGGGGCGCCATGTTCGGGGTGGTGCCGCGCGTCCTGTGGGAGCAGTGCTGCCCGGCCGACGAGCGGAACCGCGTCCAGCTCGCGCTGACCTGCCTGCTGATCCGCGCCCACGGCAAGAACGTGCTCGTGGACACGGGCATCGGGGACAAGTGGGACGGGAAGGGCCGCGACATCTACGCGATCGAGCGCACCACCCCGCTCGCCGGCTCGTTGAAGGCCCTCGGGCTCCGTCCCGGCGACATTGACCTCGTCGTCAACACGCACCTCCACTTCGACCATGCGGGCGGCAACACCGTCCGGACGGACGACGGGACGCTCACCCCGTCGTTCCCCAAGGCCGCGTACGTCGTCCAGCGCGGGGAGTACGAAGCAGCGGTGCTGGCCAACGAACGGACGAGGGCCAGCTACAAAACCGACAACATCGCCCCGATCGCGCGCCGCCACCGGTGGGAGTTCCTGGACGGGGATACAGAGCTGCTGCCCGGTCTCTCGGTCATGGTGACGCACGGGCACACGGCCCACCACCAGGCAGTGAAGGTCGAGTCGGACGGCCAGGTCGCCTTCTACCTGGGCGACCTGATCCCGACTGCGGCCCACCTCCCGCTCCCCTACATCATGGGCTACGACCTCTATCCGCTCCAGACCCTGGAGGCCAAGCGCAAGGTCCTCGAACAGGCCTCCGAGGAGCGTTGGCTGCTGGTCTTCGAGCACGATCCGCTCGTCTCGATGGGCTACGTCCGAAAGGATGGAGAAGGGAAATACTGCTTGGAAGAAGCCGTCGCTCGTCAATCGTGAAGCGTATCTCGTCCGCTAATTCAGGCGCTCCTCGACCCGAGCTTCACGAGACACGAACGACGCTTCACGAGAATCTGTGAGGATAGACGATGACCGTGGCAGCCAAGCCAATCCGAGTGTTGGTGGGCAAAGTCGGGCTGGACGGGCACGACCGGGGGATCAAGCTCGTGGCGCGATCGCTCCGCGACGCGGGCGTGGAAGTGATCTATACCGGCCTCCACCAGACCCCGGAGCAGATCGTCGCTACCGCCATCCAGGAGGACGTGGACGCGATCGGGCTGAGCCTGCTCTCCGGCGCCCACAACTACCTCTTCCCCCGCGTGCTGGAGCTGCTCAAGGAGCAGGGAGCCGGGGACATCGCGGTCTTCGGCGGCGGGATCATCCCGGACGAGGACGTGCCCAAGCTCAAGGCCGCGGGGGTGAAGGCCCTGTTCCGGCCCGGCACCCCGATGAGCGAGATCGTGGACTTCGTGAAGGGGCTGCGCCGATGAGACCGGTCTACATGGTCAGCGGGGGGATCACGAAATTCGCCAAGGCGCATCCCGACAAGGACTTCCGCCTGATGGTCAAGGAGGCCTACGATTACGCGCTCCGGGACGTGCCGCGCCTCTCGAAGGATCGGATCGACGGGGCCGTCGGCTCCTACTTCTCCGATCACTTCACCAGACAGTTGAAGGCCGCCAGCATGGTCCAGGACTATCTGGGCCTTTGCCCCAAGCCCTCCAAGCGCGTCGAGGGTGGCGGCGCGACCGGCGGCCTCTGCTTCCAGTCGGCCTGGGAAGCCGTGGCCTCGGGCCGCATGGACTGCTGCGTCGCCTTCGGCTTCGAGACCATGTCGCGGGTCAACACCTGGAAGGGCAACGAGTTCATCGCCCTCGCCTCGGACACGAACTTCGACTTTCCGGTCGGCGGCTTCTACACCGGCTACTACGCGATGATGGTCCGCCGGCACATGCACGAGTTCGGCACGACGGTCGAGCAGATGGCGATGGTCTCGGTCAAGAACCACCTGAACGCCCTCTCCAACCCCTACGCCCAGAAGGCCAAGCGCCTCACGATCAAGCAGGTGCGCGAGTCCCCGATGGTCGCGACGCCGCTCACGATGGAGGACATCTGCACCATGTCGGACGGGGCCGCCGTCTGCGTCCTGGCCTCGGAGGAGGTGGCCGGCCAAGTCTGCGACCGGCCGGTCAGGATCACCGGCCTGGGCTCCGGCTCCGACGCCATGCGCATGGCCGACCGGCCGCACGGGAAGGTCATCCTGCTGCCGCACGAACGGGAGTCGGACTACGCCCGCCTCCAATATCCCGGCGTGCACTCGTTCCGCGGCGGGCGGATGGCGGCCAAGCTGGCCTACGAGATGGCCGGCGTCCGCAACCCGCTCGAAGACCTGAGCTTCGTCGAGCTGCACGACGCCTATACCTCTTCGGAGATCCAGACCTATGAGGATCTGGGCCTCTGCCGGTACGGCGAGGGCGGACATTTCGTGGAGAGCGGCGTCCCCTTCATGCCGGGAATAGACTACGGGCTGGAGCTGCCCAAGCAGGGCCGCTTGCCGGTCAACCCCTCCGGCGGCCTGCTGGCCTGCGGCCATCCGGTCGGGGCCACTGGGCTGATGCAGGCCGTCTTCGCCTTCTGGCAATTGCAGGGCACGATCGGCAAGCACCTGGGCAACGACCGGCTCCAGGTCGGGAACGCAAAGCGCGGCCTCATCCACAGCCACGCGGGCACCGGCACGTACATTACCGTGTCAATCCTGGAAGGGACGTAGGATGGTTTCCAGAGATACGATCCTTGTCCAGAACGATCCGCTTGTCATCCGCGACCACTACGAGATTGACTACCGTCACAGCTACGCCCAGGATTCCCCGTTCTTCGCCGGGTTGAGCAAGGGCCAACTGCTCGGCTCCCGCTGCACGGCCTGCGGCTACACCTACGCCACCCCTCGATCCCACTGCATGGAATGCGGCGCGCCGACGAGCTGGCACGAGTTACCGCTGACGGGCCGAGTGCACACGTTCACGACCTGCTATTACGGAGGCGAAGCCTTCCTCAAGGAAACCCCGTTCACGCTGATTTTGGTGGAGTTCGATGGGGCCGACACTCTGTTCCTGTCCCGCCTCAAGGGCGTGGAGCCGGACGCCGTGCAGATCGGCCTGCCGGTGAAGGCCCGTTTCGCCAAGACCCCCACCTTCAAAGTCACCGACGTCTGGTTCGAGCCCCTCGGACGTGCCGATGCCCGTTGATCCCGCAACGCTGGCCGCCGGAGTCAAGGCCGGCGACGTTCGCGCCCTGTCCCGCCTGGTCACCCTGCTCGAAAACCGGGACCCGGTGGGCCTGGCGGCGCTCGAACGGCTGGACGGGTCGTTGCAACGGGCGACCGTCATCGGGGTCACCGGTTATCCGGGCGCGGGCAAGAGCACGGTGATTGACCAACTCATCACTGCCCACCGGCGTCAGGGCAAGAGGGTCGGCATCCTCGCGGTGGACGTGACCAGCCCGGTCACCGGCGGGGCGATCCTGGGCGACCGGATCAGGATGCAGGACCATGCGGAGGATCCGGACGTGTTCATCCGCAGCATGGCGACGCGCGGGCAGCACGGAGGGCTGGCGCGGGCCACGCGCGACGCCGCGCTCGCGCTGGCGGCGGCCGGCTACGACGTGATCCTCATCGAGACCGTCGGCGTCGGTCAGGAGGAAGGGGACGTCGCTTCGGTCGCGCAGACCGTGGTCGCGGTCGTCGCGCCGGGATTGGGAGACGAAGTCCAGGCCATGAAGGCGGGGCTGCTGGAGGTGGCCCACGTCGTGGTGGTCAACAAGGGGGACCGCGAAAGCGCGGAGAGCACGGTCCGCGACTTACAGGAATGGCTCCCGACGGTGATCCGCACCGTCGCGATCAAGGGAGAGGGAATCTCGGAGTTGCTCGCCGCCATCGCCGCGCACCAACTGTCCCTCAAGCCTGCCTAGAGCGCCTGCAGGATAAAGCATTTGAGATACCGCGTTTCCGGCATGGAAGCCAGCACCGGATGGTCGCGCGCCTGCGACCGGGCTTCCAACAGGCGAAGCCGGCGCCGCGCGTCCCGGGCCGCCTCCAGGATCGTCTTCCACAGGGCCGGCTCGCTCACATGGTGGGAGCAGGAGCAGGTGACGAGAAAGCCCTCGGGACGCACGAGCCGGAGGGCCAGCCGGTTGATCTCCTTGTAGCCGGCCAGCGCCTGGGCGACCGTCTGCCGGCTCCGCGCGAAGGCCGGCGGATCCAGAACGACCAGGCCGTAGCGCCGGCCGGTCCGCTCCAGCTTCCGAAGCTCCTGGAAGGCGTCCGCCTCCCGATACTGGCAGCGGCCCTCCACCTTGTTGAGGGCCGCATGCTCGCGCGCCATCGCCAGGGCCTGCGCGCTGACGTCCAGCCCGAGCACCGATTCGGCCCCGTGCAACGCCGCCTGGATGCCGAACGCGCCCGTGTGGCAGAAGGCCTCCAGCACCGAGGAACCGGGGGCCAGCGCGGCGGCGGCCAGCCGGTTCTCCCGCTGGTCGCAGAACCAGCCGGTTTTCTGCCCCTGCTCGATGTCCGCGAAAAACCGCGCCCGGCCTTCGTGGATCTCCAGCTTCGTCGGCCCCTCCCCCATCAGAAAGCCCTGGCCCAGCGGCAGGCCTTCCTGCGCGCGGGCATGGGCGTCGTTCCGGAGATAGACGGCGCTTGCCCCGGTGAGGCCCTTCAACAATTCGGCCAGCAGGTCCTTCCGACGCTCCATCCCGAACGACAGCACCTGCATGACCAGGACCTCCCCGTACCGGTCCACGATGAGCCCCGGCAGCAGGTCGGACTCGCCGTGCACCAGCCGGTAGGCGTTCGTGCCGGACACGACCAGGGCGCGGAGCGCCGCCGCGCCCTCCAGCCGCCTGGTCCAGAAGCTCTCGGTGATCGGCTCGTCCCGGAAGGTCAGAAACCGGACGCGAATCTTGGAGTGGGGATTGTAGAAGCCCCGGCCGCAGAACCGGTCGGCGCGGCTGTAGAGGTCAACGAGGTCGCCAGGCCCCGGCTCCCCCTCGACCTTCGCGACGTCGCTTTCATAGACCCAGAGGGACCCAAAAGCAATCTGCTGCGCCCGCTCGGAGGACAGCAGGACGCGGCCCGTTGCTCTCTCGCCGCCCATCTCTCAATCGGGTCCAAGATCGGTTAACGGTCCGTGAACCTCGGCTGCCGCTTCTCCAGGAACGCCGAGATCCCTTCCTTCTTGTCCGCCGTCTCGCAGAGCCTTCCGAAGAGATCGGCTTCCCGCCTCAGCCCTTCGGCCAAGGGTCCGTCCAGCCCGGCACGGACGGCCTGGAGCGCGGCCTTCACAGCCAACCGGCCCTTGACCGCGATCAAGCCGGCCACCATCCTCGCCTCCTGGATCACTTCCTTGGCCGGCGCCACCCGGTTGACCAGGCCCAAGGCCAGGGCCTCCTCCGCCGTCACGCTTTCGCCGGTCAGGATCAGCTCCGCAGCCTTGGACGGGCCGAGGATGCGCGGGAGCCGCTGGGTCCCGCCGAACCCGGGGATGAGGCCGAGCCTCGTTTCCGGCAGGCCCAGCGTCGCGCCGGCCGCGGCAACTCTGATGTGGCAGGCCATCGCCAACTCGAGCCCGCCGCCCAGGCAGGCGCCGTTGACCGCGGCGATCACGGGCTTGTGGAGCTGTTCGATCCGGTTCAGCAGGCCCTGGCCGAGCGCAGCGAATTCCGCCCCCTGCTGCGCGGACCCGATCTGCGCCAGCTCCTTGATGTCGGCCCCGGCGCAAAAGAACCGCCCCGCGCCGGTAAGGACGACCACGTGCACCGCGTCGTCAGCCTCCAGCTCGAGGAACAGGCGATCCAGCTCCTCGAGGACGGCTCGACCCAGGAGATTCGCCGGCGGATGGTCCAGCGTGACGGTGGCGATGCGGTCGGCAACGGCGGCGGTCGCAAGTCGGTTCGGCATGGGAGCACCCGTGCCGTCATGGTAGCAAAGTCGGGGGCCACGTGCCATCGCCTATGGTACAATCGTCAACGGGTGAGGCTGTTCCCATGATCGCCGATCGTCTTGCGGACTACAGCCGGTCGCTCTCCTTCACGACGCTCCCTCCCGACGCGATCCACGAGGCGAAGCGCCGCCTCCTCGACAGTCTGGGCTGCGCGTTCGGTTCCTGGTCCGCCGAGCCCTGCCGGATCGCCCGCCGCATCGCCCAGTCGGTCAAGGTCCCAGGCGGCGCGACCCTCTGGGGGACCGGCTGGAAGACCCTGCCGGACCTGGCTGCCTTCGCGAACGGCGCGCTGGTCCGCTACCTGGATTTCAACGACACCTACCTGTCCAAGGAGCCGGCCCATCCTTCGGACAACCTCTCCGCGGCCCTGGCGGTGGGCGAGACGGTCCGCGCCTCGGGCAAGCAGGTCGTCGAAGCGATCGTGTTGGCCTACGAGGTCCAGTGCCGCCTCTGCGACGCGGCGGCCCTGCGGCCCCGCGGATGGGACCACGTGACCTACGGGCCCTTCTCCTCGACCCTGGCCGCCGCCAAGCTCTTGAAGCTGTCCGAGGAGCAAACGGTCCAGGCCGTCAACCTGGCCGGCGTGGCCAACGTCGCCCTGCGGCAGACGCGGGTCGGCGCCCTCTCGATGTGGAAGGCCTGCGCCTTTTCCAACGCGGCCAGGAACGGGGTCTTCGCCGCCTTGCTCGCTCAAGCCGGCATGACCGGCCCTTCCCCGATCTTCGAGGGAGCCAAGGGCTTCACGAGCCTGGTCTCCGGCCCGCTGGATCTCCCGCCCCTGGGAGGCCAGCGGCAGACCGACGGCCAGCCGGCCCCGTTCAAGATCCTGGAGACGTACATCAAGCACTACCCGGTGGAGTACCATGCGCAGACCGCGGTGGAGGCCGCGCTCGTCGTACGCGACCAGTTGCTCAAGGCGGAGGGACCGTCGGCGCTGGCCGGGATCACGGAGGTGGAGATCGGCAGCTACGACGTGGCCATCGAGATCATCGGGCGGGACGAGGAGAAGTGGCGTCCCCGCACGAGGGAGACAGCCGACCACAGTTTCCCCTACTGCGTGGCCGTCGCCCTGCTGGACGGGACCGTGACATTGAAATCCTTCGGACCCAGGAGGCTCGCCGATCCGACCCTGCACCGGCTCATGCAGAAGGTCCGCGTGGTCCGGTTAGAGGACTTCGCCGACTGGTACCCCCAGGCCATGCCCACAAGGGTGACCGTCAGGACCGAGGCGGGCAAGGAGTACGTGAAGCAGGTGGACTTTCCGCTCGGCCATCCCCGGAATCCCATGTCGGACCGGGAGGTGGAGGAGAAGTTCCGGGCTCTGGCCGGCGGCAGGCTGGACCGGGGGCGGGCGGGCAAGGTGATCGAGGCTGTCTGGCGGCTGGACCGGCTCAAGGACACCGGCGAGCTGATGCCGCTCTTAAAAATCGTGACGCGTGACAGGTGATGGGTGACGAGCGCACAGCAAGAAGGATACGCCGGAAGACAACCGACGCGGGCGGGTGACGCGTGACCAGCGGCGAACAACCGAGCAAAGCCAAGAAGTTGCGGGAGCTCATCGCACGGGGCACGGTGATCATGCCCGGCGCCTTCAACGCGCTCACGGCGCTCCAGATCGAGCGGGCCGGGTTCGAGGCCCTCTACGTGTCGGGAGCCGGCCTCTCGGCGGCGCGAGGCCTGCCCGACATCGGGCTCCTGTCCATGACCGAAGTGGTCACGGAGGCCGCCGCCATCGCCCAGGCCGTGGCGATCCCGGCCATGGCCGACGCGGACACGGGCTACGGCCCTCCCCTGACCGTCACGCGGACGGTGCGGGAGTTCGAAGGGGCGGGGCTGGCGGGCATCCAACTGGAGGACCAGGAATCCCCCAAAAAGTGCGGCCACCTGCCGGGCAAGCGGCTGGTGTCGGCCTACGAAATGGCCGAGAAGATCGGCGCGGCCGCCCAGGCCCGGCGGGACCCGGATTTCCTCGTCGTCGCGCGGACCGACGCGCGGGCCGTCGAGGGGCTGGAGGCGGCGGTCCGCCGGGCCGCCACCTACGTGGAGGCGGGGGCGGACGTCATCTTCCCCGAGGCGCTCGAAACGGCGGAGGAGTTCCGGACCTTCGCGCAGGCCCTCTCGAAGCGGGGAATCAAGGCGCCGCTCCTCGCGAACATGACGGAGTTCGGCAAGACCCCCTATCTGAGCGTCACGGAATTCGAGGAACTGGGCTACCGGATCGTTTTGTTCCCGGTCACCGCGCTGCGCGTCGCCATGAAGGCGGTCGAGGAGCTGCTGGCGGAGCTGAAGGCCCTCGGCACCCAGAAGGGATCGCTGGGCAAGATGCTCACGCGGCAGCAACTGTACGAGCTGCTCCGGTACGACGAGTACGAGAAGCGGGACAAGGAGTTGCGGGAACGGTATGGGCGAGGCTGAGAAAACCGTCACGCGCCACGCGTCACCCATCACGGCCTATAGCCCCGGCCTGGAGGGCGTGCCGGCCGGAGAGACGGAGCTCTGCCTCGTGGACGAGGGCGAGATCGGCCTTCGCTACCGGGGCTATGCGATCGGCGATCTGGCCGAGCAGGCCTCCTTCGAAGAGGTCGCCTACCTGCTGCTGCTCGGCAAACTCCCGACCAGGAAAGAGCTGGACGACTTCTCCGCCCAGCTCCGGCAGGCCTGGCCGCTTCCCGGGCCGGTCGAGGCCTTCATCGGCGTCGTGCCCCCGGACGCGCACCCGATGGACGTTCTACGGACCGGCGTGTCGCTGCTCGGCATGACCGACCCGGACCGGGCCGACGGCTCCCACGAGGCCAACGTCCGCAAGTCCATCCGTTTGCTGGCCCAGACGCCGATGATCGTCGCCACCGCCCACCGGCTCGCGCAGGGGAAGAAGCCGGCCCAGCCTCGGAGCGACCTCGGTTTCGCGGAAAACCTCCTCTACCTGTTGACCGATCGCCGTGACGAGGACCACGACCGGGCCATGGCGCGCGTCCTGGACGTCTCGCTCATCCTCTACGCCGAGCACGAGTTCAACGCCTCGACCTTCGCCGCGCGCGTCACGGCCTCGACCCTCACCGACCTGCACGCGGCGGTCACCGCGGCCGTCGGCACGCTCAAGGGGCCGCTCCACGGGGGCGCCAACGAAGCCGTGGCGGCCATGCTGCTGGAGATCAAGTCGCGGGACCGGGTGGAGCGCTGGCTCAAGGAGACGCTGGCCGCCAAACGGCGGGTGATGGGGTTCGGGCACCGCGTGCTCAAGAAGGGCGACCCGCGCTCGCTCATCATCCGGCGCCACGCGGAGGCGCTCAGCCGGACCTGCGGCGACACCCGCTGGTACGAGATCGCCGCGATCCTGGACCGGCTCGTGCAGCAGGAGAAGGGCCTCTATCCCAACCTGGACTTCTACACGGCCGTGGCCTACCTGCTCATGGGCATCCCGCGCGACCTCTACACGCCGGTCTTCGTCTGCTCCCGCATGGCCGGCTGGTGCGCCCACGTCGTCGAGCAGCAGGACCACAACCGGCTGATCCGGCCCAGGGCCCTCTACACGGGGCCGCCGCCGCAAGCCTATGTCCCCCTCGACCGACGCGCGTGAGCCCATCCGGCTGGCCCGCTGCATGGGCGGCGCGCCGTTCAGCCTGCCCTGGCCGTCCTTCGCGGAGTTCTTCCTCTCCCGCGTCCGGGACCCGCTGCTGCGCGACCGGCCGTTCCTGACCTATTGCGACGACGACCGTTCCGTCACCCGCCGCTACGGCTACGCGGAGTTCGGAGAGCGCGTGACGAGGGCCGCCTCGTTCCTCCGCGACGAGCTGGGACTCAGGCGCGGCGACCGGCTCGCGACGGTCCTCTTCAACCACGACCAGACCGTTCTCCTCTACTTCGCCGCCTGGACGATCGGGGTCGCCGTCGTGCCGATCAACGTGGAGGAGCCCACAGAGAAGAAACGCTACATCCTGGAACATTCCGAGGCCAAGGCGGCCTTCTGCTGGCGGGACTATCGCGACGAAGTGGCCGGCCTCGCGTCGCAAATCCCGAGCCTGCGCACCGTGGTGGCCGTGGACGACGAGGGGTTGGCTCACCCCGCGTCGCCGCGTCCGCGCGTCGCCGCGTCCGACAGGGGGACAGGGGGACTGGGGGACGCGGGGGCCGGCGCCTCGCGCCTAGAGGACGAGGCGTTGATCGTCTACACCTCGGGCACGACCGGCCCGCCCAAGGGCGTGATCCTCACCGCCGAGAACCTCCTGGTCGACGCCGACGGCATCGCGGACTGGCACGGCTTCGGCCGGGAGGACCGGCTCATGTGCGTGCTGCCGATCCACCACGTGAACGGCACCGTGGTCACGCTGGTGACGCCTTTCTACTGTCGGGGCGGCGTGGTGCTCACCCGCCGGTTCAAGACCGGCCTCTTCTGGCGGAGGCTGCACGAGGAGCGGGTCACCTGCGTGAGCGTCGTGCCGACGTTGCTGGAATTCCTGCTGGAAGCCGGCGAGGATCTGGCCCCCTACCGGCTCGACCGGTTCCGGGGCTTCATCTGCGGCGCCGGCCCCCTGCTGAAGGACACGGCGACGCGCTTCGAGGACCGGTTCCCTTTCCCGATCCGGCACGGGTACGGGCTCTCGGAAACGACTTGCTACTCCTGTTTCCTGCCCAACGACCTGACGCCGGAGGAGCACCGGCGTTGGCTCGCCGATTACGAATTCCCCTCCATCGGGGTCCCGATCAAGCACAACGAGATGGCGATCCTGGACGACCAGGGCAAGGAGGCGCCGGAGGGCACGCGCGGCGAGATCTGCATCAGGGGCCGGACGGTCTGCGCCGGCTATTTCAAACGGCCGGACGCGAACGAGGCGGCCTTCCGATGGGGCTGGTTCCGCTCGGGCGACGAAGGGTTCTCCGTCCGGGACCGGTTGGGCCGGCCGTTCTTCTTCATCACCGGCCGGATCAAGGAGCTGATCATCCGCGGCGGGGTGAACATTTCCCCGCTGGAGATCGACGACGTGCTCAAGGGTCATCCGGCCGTCCAGTTCGCCATGGCCGTGCCGTTCGAGAACCGGTTCTACGGAGAGGAGGTGGCCGCCTACGTGGTTCCCCGCGAGGGCCGCACCGCCACCGAAGCGGACCTGCTCGCCTACTGCCGGGACCGTCTCCCCTTTGCCAAACGTCCCAAGGTCATCCTGTTCGGATGGGACGTACCCTACACGGCCACCGGCAAGCCCAAGCGGCTGGAGCTCAAGGCCCGTCTGGCCGAGCCGCTGGCCCGCTACCGCGACGTCCAATTCAAGGAGCAGAAATAACGCCAGTGGGCCAGCCTGACGACGATATCAGTTTCCCCAAGAAATGTCGTGACTCCGCGACCGCGCTTCTGCTACAGTGCGCGCCGTTTGTCTTCTGACCGGGAGGCGGATGGATGGTGGAATGGAACTGGGACAAGTTCTGGCGATGGAACATGGGCCTAGTCCTGCCCGTGACGATCGGCTCGGCCTGTCTGGACCGGCAAGTGATCGAGACCCTCGCGGGCCTGTGGGAGGACCCCACTCCGTGGCGCGTGCTCTTCTTCGTTTCCTCGGCCTTTTTGCTGATCGGATTCGCCCGCAACACCGCCAGACTGCGGAAGCTGACCGAAGCGCAAGCGGACGCCGCTCACCGGCGGCAAGACGCGGAGGTTTCGATCCTGGAGCCGTGCAACGACTGACCGGACAGATGCCTAAAAACCATAGCCGATGCCGAACCCCAGGGCATAGGCCGGCGACCCGTCCGAGAGGCCGATCTGCGTGGACAGGTTGACCTGCCACGACGCCGTGAGCGAATAGCTCACGGCGAACAGGAAGTCCTGCGGGTCCTGGAAGCCCTGCAGCAGCGCCCGGTACCACTCGTAGTAGGCGCTGACCATCAGCCCCTTCACCACGTAATAGCCCAGCCCCACGTCGTAGTACCACTGGTTCCGCAGCGGGATCCCCTGGGGCTTGCCGATCATCGTGTAGCCCGTGTCGCCGAACGCGACCCACTTCTCCCCCAGCGTCTTCGTCAGCTCCAGGCCGAACCCCTCGTCGAACTCGCCGGTGCCGAGCCCCTTGTCCGCATCGGCCGTCGGGAACTTGATCCGCGCGGTCACGGCGATCGTGGGAACCCAGTCCTGCCCGTCCACGAGGTAGTAGCGCCCGCGCAGCACCACGTCGCCCAAGCCGCTGTTCGTGACGACCGGGTCCGGGACGTGGGGGCTCTTGCGGTGCCGGCCCCGGACGGGATCGGGTGCGCCGCACCGCTGGTTGGTCCGGTTGGGCACGCCGCTCAGGAGGACGACGGAGCAGTCCCCTTTCACAATGATGTAGGGCACGACCACCGTGATGTCGCCGTCGCGGAAGAGCCGCTGGACGCTGAGGGGCAAGTAGTAGATCGTGGTGTTGGAGCCCTGGCCGTAGTCGCCGATCGAATAGTTGGGGCTGAAGCTGACCTGCCAGGTCTGGTCCTGTTCCTGGTTCTGCTCCTTCTCCTCGACGTGCTCCCGCGCCGGCTCCTGGGCGGACAGGGGTTCCGCCCCCAGCGGCAAGAGAGGGGAAAGAGACAGGAGGAGGAACGGAAGCCGGCGTGCCAACCGCGGGAGAGGGAAAAGGCGAAGCAGGAAGCTGGAACGCGACCGGCTGGCCAAGCGAGGCTACCGATGGGGCCGCTCAACCCGCGGCGGCCGCTCGGGCCGGTGAGGCCGGTCCGGCCGGTTGTTGCGCGCGTCGTTCCGCACGCCGTTCTGCTGGGAGTCGGCCTCCTGCCCGCTCTCCTTCGCGCCGCTCGTCTGGCTCCTGGCTCCCCCGCCCTGCTGGTTCAGCGACTGGCCGAGCTGCGCGCTCTCGCCCGAGCTGGACGAGTCCCGGTCGCCCGCCTGCTCCCGCTCGCCCCCGGCCGATTCCGGCACGCCGGCTTGGCCCTGCGCCGTCACCACCCCTTGCATCAGGACCAGGACGAAGACCGAGACGACGCCGGCCATTCCGAGCCGCTTCGACATTCCGTCTCCCCCCGTCGGAGACTGTACCCTAGCAGACGGGACGGGCGCTGACAACTGGGCGGACGGGTTTGACCGGGGCAATCGGGCCGGACGATAATGCCTCTCCTCCACGAACATCGCGAGATCCAGGATGCCTCTGACTCGACAACCGGTGCGCGATCTGCTCGACGTCTGGCGGGACACGCGGCTCATCGTCCTGGCCGGGCAGACTGCGGCCGTCTACGCCGCGATCCTGATCCCCTTCAAGATGGGCATCCCGCTCATCCCCGGCTTCACGGAGCTGCGCCCGGCCAACGCCTTTCCGGTCGCCGCCTCCCTGCTGTTCGGCCCGGCGGCCGCCTGGGGCTCCGGCCTCGGCAACCTGATCGGCGACTGCTTCGGCACCCTGGGGCCGGGCAGCTTCTTCGGCTTCCTCGGGAACTTCTGCTACGGCTACGTGCCGTATCTCCTGTGGGGCCGGCTGGGTCCCTTCTCGTCGGGCCTGGAGCCGGAGCCCCGGTCCTGGCACCAGACGCTGGAGCTCGCGATCGTCTGCACGGCGGCCGCCCTGACCTGCGCCCTGGTGGTGGCCTGGGGCGTGGACCTGCTCGGTCTGTTCCCCTTTCACCTCCTGGCCCCGGCCATTTTCCTCAACAACCTGGTGATGGGCCTGGCGCTGGCTCCGCCCCTGCTGCTCTTCCTGCACCCCCGCGTCAAACGCTGGCGCCTGCGGTACGAAGACGTCCGTGAGACGTTGGACGTGAGACGTGAGAGGTTCAACGCAGGGCGTGAGCCGCTTCGCCCCACGCCTGCGACGCCCCCCGCCGCGTTCGTCGCCCTTCAGCAGGTCCGCTTCACCTACGAGGGAAGCCCCGCGCCGGCGCTGGACGGCCTCTCGCTGGAGTTCCATCGCGGCGAGTCGGTCGCGCTGCTGGGGCGGAGCGGGGCCGGCAAGTCCACCCTCTGCCACGTCCTGGCCGGGTTGGTCCCCAACCTGATCGCCGGCCACTGGTCCGGACGGGCGAGCGTCGGCGGGCAGGACACGACCACCCTGCCGGTCTGGAAGCAGGCGGAAACGGTCGGCCTGGTCTTTCAGGACTTCGAGGCGCAACTGGTCTCGACCAACGTCGAGATGGAGCTCGCGTTTCCGCTCGAATGTCTGGACGAGCAACGCACGCTGCCGCCGGCGGCGATGCGCGAACGGGTCGCGCGGACGCTGGACCTCGTCGGCCTCGCCGGCCTGGAGCGGCGCCCGCCCTCGTCGCTCTCCGGCGGACAACGGCAGCGGCTGGCCATCGCGGCGACGCTCATCAAGGAGCCGGCGCTGATCGCCCTGGACGAGCCCCTGACCGACCTGGACCCGGCCGGGCGGCGCACCCTCCTCTCGCTCCTCGACCGGATGAAGGCGGGCGGCGCCGCCGTCGTGCTCGCCGAACAGGACCCGGAGGCCGTCGTGCGGACCGACCGTCTCTGCGTCCTCGAGCGGGGCGCCCTCGCCTGGGACGGGCCGCCGCGCCGGCTCTTCAGCCGGCCGGACCTGCTCGCACGGTACGGTCTTGCGCCGCTCCCCATCGCGCGCTGCTTCGAGGGGCTGGGCCTCGCGGAACTGCCACTGTCGGTCGAAGAAGCCTGGGAGCTGGCCGACGAGCTGGGCCTGTCGGTCGTCCCGGCCGGACCGGCGCCGCGTCCCAAGGCCGGTCCCCCGGTCGTCGAGGTTCAGAAGACTTCCTTCGCCTATCAACCGGGCGCGCAAGCCCTCTCGGACCTGAGCCTCACGATCGGGGAAGGAGAATTCGTCGCGATCATCGGCCAGAACGGGTCCGGGAAAAGCACCCTGGCGAGGTTGCTGAACGGGCTGCTCCATCCGACCGCCGGCCGCGTCCTCGTCTACGGGGAGGACACGAGGGCGCTCGGCGTCGGCCGGCTCGCCGCCACGGTCGGCTACGTGTTTCAGAATCCGGACCAGCAGATCTTCGCCGAAACGGTGGAGGCCGAGGTGGCCTTCGGCGCCCACAATCTGGGCGTGCCGGCGGCGGAGCGGGCGGCGCGCGTGGCCGACGCGCTCAAGGCGGTGGGGCTCGACGGTCCGGAGATTCTGGACCAGGACCCCTTCTCCCTCACGAAGGGGGACCGGCAGCGGGTCGCGGTGGCCTCGGTCCTGGCCGCCCGGCCCCGCATCCTGATTTTCGACGAGCCGACCACCGGGCTGGACGCGGAGGAGACCGGCCGCATGATGGAGATGATCCGGCGCCTCAACCGGGCCGGGCACACGATCGTCATGATCACCCACGCCCTCTCGCTCGTGGCGGCTTACGCGCACCGGTGTGTCGTCCTGCACCGGGGCCGGACCGTCGCGGACGGGCCCACCGGGGAGGTGTTCGGCTCGCTGCTCGCGGAGGATCGGGCCGCGCGGCTCGGCCTGGAGGTCCCGGCCCCGACCCGGTTCGCCGCCCGCTGGGGGCACCAGCTCCTGACCCCCGAGGAGGTCCGCGCCGCCCTGCGGAGAAGGTGACGCGACGATGAGCCAATTCTTCCTCTACGTGGACCGCGACTCCTGGCTGCACCGGCTGGACCCGCGGACGAAGGTCCTCTCGCTGCTCGGCCTCTTCACGGTCGCGCTGCTCTTCACGGATCCCCGGTACCTGGCCGTCGCCGCCGGCCCGGCCCTGCTGACCCTCGCCGCGGCCGGCGCCCTCGGCCCTCTCCGGAAGCTGACCCCCCTGCTCCTCCTGCTGTTCCTCTACTGCTCGCTCCTGTGGCCCTTCTTCGTCGCGGGCCGGACGCCGCTCGTCTCCCTGGCCGGCCATCCGTTCACGCGCGAAGCCCTGGCCTTCGGCGTCGGGATGGGCCTGCGGCTGGACCTGATGCTGCTCGGCGGGCTCCTGCTCCTCGCCACCACGACGATCGAGGAATTCACCCTGGCCTTGCAGCGGCTGGGCCTGCCGGGTCCGATGGGCTTCGCCCTCTCGCTGGCCTTCCGCTGGGCGCCCAGCCTGATCGGCTCGGCCAGCCAGACCGTCCAGGCCCAGCGGTCGCGCGGGCTGGACCTGTCGGCCGGGCACCTCCTGGCCCGGATCAGGCACTACGTGCCGCTGCTGATCCCGATGATCGGCCACAGTCTGCGGCAGACCGGGCTCCTGGCCATGGCGCTGGAATCCAAGGGCTACGGCCCGGCCGCCTACCAGCGGACCTATCTGGAGCTGCGTCTGCGAGCCGCCGACTACCTGGCCTTGACGGTGGTGGGGATCGTCGTCGCCGTTTGCCTCTGGCTCCGTTGGACCGGCCATGGCATGATTGAGGTCCGTTTCTAGCCGGAGGATTGCGAAGGAGGGCTCCATGTCGCCGACCGAGTCACCTGCCAACCCGGACAGACCCGAACGGAAGCCAGGCCTCAAGCGCCGGACGTTCCTGACCGGTGCCGCCTCCCTGGCCGGACTGGCCGCCGCGAAACTGTGGCTCACGCCCCAATCCGCTGAGGCGGCCAAGCCGAAATCGCCGACCGTGCCGGACGACCCCACGAAGGTGCCCGGCTCCCCTCCCACCCCCTACGGACAGAGGTCGGCCTTCGAGCGGACCGTGCGCCTGGTCGTCCCCTCCCACTCCCTCACGCCGCTCCAGGACCTGCACGGCGTCGTGACGCCCTCGTCGCTGCACTTCGAGCGTCACCACAACGGCGTCCCGCTGATCGATCCGGCCCGCCACAGGCTGCTGGTCCATGGCCTGGTCGAACGGCCCACGGTCTTCACCGTGGAGGACTTGCAACGCTTCCCCTCCGTCTCGCGCCTGGCCTTCATCGAATGTTCGGGAAACTCCGGGAGCGAATGGGAAGGTCAGGGAGGAGCCAGCGCGCAGGAGATCCACGGCCTGTTCAGCACCAGCGAATGGACCGGGGTGCCGCTGGCGCTCGTGCTGCGCGAGGTGGGCACCAGGCCGGAGGCGGCCTGGATGCTCGCGGAGGGGAGCGACGCGGGGGCCATGACCCGCAGCATTCCGCTGGCGGCGGCCCTAGACGAGGCGCTCCTCTGCTACGCGCAAAACGGCGAGCCGCTGCGGCCCGAGCAGGGGTATCCGCTGCGGCTGCTGATCCCCGGCTGGGAGGGGAACGCCTGCATCAAATGGCTCAGACGGCTCAAGCTCGGCGCCGAGCCGTTCATGACCAGGGACGAGACCGCCCGCTACACGGACCTCATGCCGGACGGGAAGGCCCGGCAGTTCACCCTGGTCATGGAGGCCAAGTCCCTGATCACCAGCCCGTCCGGCGGACAGAGGATCAGGCCCGGCTTCGTGGAGATCCGCGGGCTGGCCTGGAGCGGACGCGGCCGCGTCACGTCAGTCGAAGTCAGCACGGACGGGGGCCGGACCTGGCAGCCTGCCTCCCTCCTGGAGCCGGTCCTGCCGAAATGCACGACGGCCTTCCGACTCCCCTGGCGGTGGGACGGACGGGAAACGATTCTCCAGTCCCGGTGCACGGACGAGACCGGCTATGTACAGCCGACCAGACGGGCCCTGGTGGCCGTGCGCGGGGTCCATTCCGGCTACCACTACAACGGGATTCAGAGCTGGAAGGTAGGGGCGGACGGGAGGCTGTCCAATGTGCACCTCTAGCAGAATGTTGCAACTCGCCTCCTGGTTTCTGCTCTGGCTCGCCTGGAGCGCACCGGCTGGGGCCACCATGCCCGATCCTCGGCCGGCGCCAGAATACGGCTTCGGCCGGCCGGCGACGGAGGCGGAGATCAAGGCCTGGAACGTGGAGGTGGCACCGAACGGCGAGGGGCTCCCGCCCGGACGGGGAACGGTCAAGGCCGGCGCGACGGTCTTCGCCAAGAAATGCGCGTCCTGCCACGGAGCCACGGGCAAGGAAGGGCCGATGCCGCAACTGGTTGGCGGCCAGGGAACCCTCGCGACCGACCGGCCGGTCAGGACCGTGGGGAGCTACTGGCCCTACGCCACGACCCTCTACGACTACGTCGCCCGGGCCATGCCCTACCAGGCGCCCGGGTCCTTGCAGCCGGACGAAGTCTATGCGCTGGTCGCCTGGATTCTCTTCCAGAACGGGATCGTCACGGAAGATACGGTCATGGACGCGCGGACGCTGCCGACGGTCCGCATGCCGAACCGACACGGCTTTGTGTCGGACCCGAGGCCGGACGTGGCAAAATAGCCGCCGCGCCGGACGGGCAGGCTGAAGAGTGCCCCAAGGAGAGAGCGATGGAGCGACGCACGCGCCGACGGATTCCCGTGGACCTGACCGTCCTGTTCGTCACGCCCGACATGGAAGGCGTCGGGCTCAAGAAAGGCAGCCTCCGCAACCTCTCGTCGGCAGGCTGTGCGGTGGAAAGCGGCGTCCCGGTGGAAGTCGGAGCCGACCTCGCCCTGTTCATTCAGGTGCCCCGGCAGGTCAACACGATCAAGGTGGATCAGGCCACCGTGCGATGGGTGACGGACGGCGAGTTCGGGCTGACGTTCCGCAACCAGCGTCCTGAGGAGCAGGAGCGCCTCCGCCTCTGGCTCGCGACGGAGCAGGGAGTCGCGTGAACCGCCGTCAACTCCAGACCGGCCCCGCGTGCACGTTGCGCATCGCCCTGCTGCACCTCGCCCCTCGTCCCGGCGACCTGGCGCACAACCGCCGGCTCATCGAGACGGCGGTCACCGCCGCGGCGGGATTGGGAGCCTTCTGGATTCTCACGCCCGAGCTCTGCATCACCGGCTACACCTTCGCCGACCGGATCGGCACCGACTGGATCCTGCCGCAGCCGGACCGGTGGATGACGGGCTTCTGCCGGCTCGTCGCCCGGCTTCGGGTGACGGTGTTCCTGTCCCATCCCGAACGGGATCGGGCATCCGGCAAGCTCCACAACAGCCTGTTCGTGATCGCGGCCGACGGAACCATCCTCGGCAAGCACCGCAAAATCCACACGCTGCGGGTGGGCTCGGAGGCCTGGTCGAGCCCGGGGGACAAGGCGGCGGCCGTCCCCGTTTCTCCCTTCGGGCAAGTCGGGATGCTGATCTGCGCGGACGCCTCTTCGAAGGAGCTGGCGAGAAACCTGAAAACCCAGGGGGCGGAACTCCTGGTCTCGGCCGCCGCCTGGGCGCCGGGCCTTCACGGGCCGAACGGCGAATGGGAGCGCTGCACCGGCGACACCGGGCTCCCGCTCCTCGTGTGCAACCGCACCGGGCCGGACCGGACGTTGGACTTCACCAAGGCCGAGAGCGTGGTGGTGAAAGACGGGCGGCGGCTCCTGTCCTTGTCGTCGGCACGCTCCGTGATCTTCCTGGTCGAGTGGGATCCGGCGGCTCAGAACCTGGCGACGAGCGAGTACCGGACCGTCCCGTTGTAAGTAAGGGCGCTTCCCATGACCGTCAAGGCGCAATTCCCGGACGAGCAAACCAGCGAGGGCGAGTTCGAGCGGCAGCGGGACGCCTTCCGCGGCTGGGTCACGGCGGACGGCAGCTCCGGCCATCCCGCCGTCCGAGGGCGCTACCACCTGTACGTGTCCTGGGCCTGCCCCTGGGCGCACCGCACGATCATCGTGCGGAAGCTCAAGAAGCTGGAAGACGTGATCGGCATGACGGTCGTGGACCCGGTCCGCGACGAGCGCGGGTGGGCCTTCCGCGAGGGGCCCGGCCATTCGACCGATCCCGTCAACGGGTTCCGCTTCCTCTCCGAGGCTTACCGGGCGACCGACCCGAACTTCAGGGGTCGGGTCACGGTGCCCGTCCTGTGGGACAAGGAGACGAAGCGCATCGTCAGCAACTCCGACGACGACCTCATGCGCATGTTCAACCGCGAGTGGAACCGGTTCACCGACAGCCGGCTGGATCTGTGTCCGGAGGCGCTGCGGCAGGAGATCGACGAGCTCAACCGGTTCGTCTACGAGAACGTGAACGACGGGGTCTATCGGGCGGGCTTCGCCACGTCGCAGCAGGTCTACGAGCGGGCGGTGCGGCGGCTCTTCGACGCCCTGGACCAGCTCGACGCGCGCCTCCGGGATCGGCGCTACCTCTTCGGGTCACAGTTCGTCGAGACGGACTGGCGCCTGTTCGTGACGCTCGTCCGGTTCGACGCCGTGTACCACGGGCACTTCAAATGCAACGTCCGGCGGATCGCGGACTACCCCAACCTCTTCGGCTACCTCAAGGACCTCTACCAGCACGACGGGATCGCCGACACGGTGAATTTCGACCACATCAAGCGGCACTACTACGTCACCCACGCGGACATCAACCCCACCCGCATCGTCCCCCTGGGCCCGGACCAGGACCTGCGCGCCCCGCACGGCCGCGAGCGGCTGACGTAACCAGCAAGAACAGGCTGTAGCGTTTTGTCCTTTCAGATAACAATCGCTTGTAGCACCCTTCCCTCCTTTCAGCACGCCCGGACCAGGCTGCTCTCTCAACCCCTTGAAGATTCTAAAGGTACGGCTCTATCGGACGGCCCGTTCCGACTGGCAAAGGAGTTGCTATTTTTTCTGATGGGTGGTGAACGAACGTGGGGCAACGGTGAGAAGGAGGCGACCATGACGCCCGATCGCAACCGCACCCTCTCCTTCGACGAGAGGAAGGCCGCCGAAGCCGCTTTCCGGGCCTTGCCGGTGGACCCGACCTGGTCGGAGAGCGCCCAGGCGATCTACTTCGGCATCCTCGCACACACGCAAGGGCGGAACGTCGTGGAGGTCGTCGCAGAGGAAGCGCTGGAAGTCAGCGCCTTCTGAGCCGATCCCTGAGCCCGCCCCTCGTGACGACCGTCAATCCCCCCTGCCATCGGCCACCGCGCTGACGAGATCGCCATTGCATCTCAATCGTTCTGAGCACGGCGTCTGACGAAAGGCGGACGGAGGCGTGCGGCGCTCGCTCCCGCGCCTTGGCTTCTCTGCACGACTAAGGCACCATCGAGCTACGCCCGGCTGCATGACCACAGGCGCCACGATCGAGGAAACGGAAAAGCTGATCCGTGAAGTGCTCGAGTTTCACCTTGAAGGCCTGCGGGCCGACGGCCTGCCGGTCCCTCCCCCAAGCAGCCACGTGGAGTACATCCAGGTCTCTGCCTAGGAGTCATTTCAAAACCCGCCGTTCACCCTTCGACGGGCTCAGGGCGAACGGGGAGTCCCTTGAAAACATTGGCATTCTGCCGTTCATGCTGAGCTTGTCGAAGCCTGTGGTGGGCAAAGTCGAACCGCACGGTCATGGGTTTTGAAATGACTTCTAGAACCAGCGAGTCATCACCCGTTGCCTTGCTCAACGGAGCAACGGGGACCCGGCTGCCCGCCCCTCGTCAGCCCGGCAATTTCCCCCTTGACAGGGCGATTGCACTGGCCTATAAACATACCAACTGGTCGGTTTATGAATAGGGCAACGTGAGAACCCCGCAGAAGGACTCGCCCGCGAAAGAGAAGCTGCTCGACGCGGCCCAGCGGCTGATGCTGGCCAAGGGGTTCGTCGCCACCACCGTGGACGAGATCTGCGAGGCGGCGGGGCTGACCAAGGGCAGCTTCTTCCACTACTTCGAGAGCAAGGAAGACCTGGCCAGCGCGGCGCTGGACCGGTTCGTCGCGGCCAAAGCCGCCGGGTTCCAGCAGGCTCCGTTCGTGAAGAAGCGCGACCCCCTGGAGCGCGTCTACGGCATGGTGGACTTTGTCATGCAGATGTCGAAGTCCGCTCAGCCTGTGCAAGGCTGCTTGCTGGGAAATTTCGCCCAGGAGCTCTCGGACACGCATCCGGGCATCAGAAAACAGTGCGCCCAGCACTTCGCCCAGTGGGCCGATGCGTTCAAGCGGGACCTGGATCAAGCCAAAGCCCTGCATGCGCCGAAGGCGGCCTTTGACACTCAGAGCCTGGCTGAACACTTCATCGCGGTCCTGGAAGGGGCCCTGATCCTCGCCAAGGCCAAGCAGGACCGTGCGCAGGTCGCGGGGCACGTCCAGCACTTCAAGCGGTACGTGAAGAGCCTGTTCGAAGGGTAAGCGTCAAGCACAACGCGACACGTCGCAGGGCCGACACATGACATGATCGAAACCGAACCGCTCGTTTCGATTCCCTAACCCTGGAGGTCTCCCATGACCTTACTCCCCTCCCCGACCACGCTGCTCCGTCTCGCGCTCCGGTGCAACGCCTGGTTCTCCGGCCTGTCCGGCCTTCTGTTCCTTCTTGCAGCCAGACCGATCGCGGCATTACTCGGCATCGAGACGCCCTGGATCGTCACAACGCTCGGCCTCGGCCTGCTCCTCTATGCGCTCTGGCTCGCGCTGACCGTGCGGCGTCCGGCGCCGGATCGGCGCGAGGTCTTGGTTGCGATCGGGCTCGACGCCGCCTGGGTACTCGGCAGCGCCCTGCTGCTGATCGCCGCCCCCATCCCGCTGACCCAGGCAGGCAAATGGGCAGTGGGGATCGCGGCCGACATCGTGGCAACGTTCGCTGTGCTGCAGGCGTACGGACTGCTCAAATTCGAGGCGACACACGCGTCGTATCAAGCCAAGACCTCGCACCCTTACCATTAGTCATGGCGAATCGCTCAGGATCACCTGGAGGACACTCCATGCAGAACAAAGTCTATTGGTCGGCGGTGGGCGCCTACGTTCTCTGCACCTTCCTGATTGCCGCGCCTTGGCACCTGGTGTTCTTCAAACCGCTGTACGACGAGCTGGCCATCTTCACGCGGAAGGAGCCGCTGATCCCGCTCGGCCTCGTCTCGATGCTGATGCAGGGGCTCGTCCTGAGCTATCTGTATCCCCTCTTTGCCCAAGGCCGGCACTCGCTCAAAACTGGCGCCGCCTTCGGCCTGCTCATGGGCGTGCTGCTGGCCAGTTCCGCGGTTTTTGCCGAAGCGGGAAAACAGAACGTCACGTCGCTCTCGACCTGGCTGGCGCTCGAAAGCTCGTACTACCTCTTCCAGTTCACCGTGGTGGGCGCCGTCATCGGCAGCATTTACGCAAGAGGAGAACCGGCTCATGGCCTACGATGAACGGCTGGCGGCGCGCGTGCGGGCGACGCTCATGGGGCGGTCCGCGCTGGTCGAGAAAAAGATGTTCGGCGGCCTCGCCTTCCTGTCGCGAGGCAAGATGTTTGCCGGCATTCTCAAGCGCGATCTGGTCGTGCGTGTGGGGCCCGAAGCCAACGTTCAGGCGCTGAAGGAGCCGCACACCAGGCCGATGGATTTCACCGGACGACCCATGAAGGGCTATATCTACGTGAGCCCAGCCGGAACCAAGAGCGCCGCGCAATTGCGGAAATGGCTCGCGAAGGGGTTGGACTTCGCAGCGAGCTTGCCAACGGCCGAGCCCCGCGCTCGCCGGCGCGGGTCCCGGTCACAGCGATGAGTGCACGATCTCTTATTCAGGTTGCCCGCCTTCGGAGGGAACGCACATGAGAAGGACGCCGTTCAGGAGTGTCTGCGTCGTCTCGATTCTCATCGGTCTGTGGCTCGCCGGCTGCGCCGAACTGGCGTATCGGCACATGAACGATCCCGGTCGGGACGCCTGGCAAAAGCCCAGGGAGGTCATCGAGACGCTCCACATCCAGCCGGGCTCGCGAGTGGCGGATGTAGGGGCCGGCGGCGGGTACTTCACCTGGTATCTGGCCGACGCGACCGGGCCACGAGGGACGGTGTACGCGGTTGACATCAATGAGACCGCCTTGGACATCCTCACGAAGGAAATGAGGTCACGGGGGATCACCAACGTGACGCCGATCCGCGTTGAACCCAACGACGCGAAGCTCCCCGAGCCGGTGGATCTCGTGTTTAACTGCGACACCTACCACCACATGGATGATCGCGTGGCGTATTTCCGGTCATTGACCCGGTATCTCAAGTCCGATGGACGCGTGGCCATTCTGGACTTCCATCCCCGGGGATTCGTTTCCGGGCTGCTCGGCCACGGGACGGCAAAGGAAGAAGTCCGGCGCGAGATGGAAGCGGCGGGGTATCGGCTTGTGGGCGATTTCAACATCGTCGACAGCCAACATTTCCAGCTCTTCTCGCGGAAGGAACCCTGAGCGGATTGGTGACAGCGTTTCGTGAGGCGCCTACTCGACGCACAGAGCTCAACCGGCCGCTGCCCCGCTTATGCCTGCGGCAAAACGCGAGGTTTGTTCACTGGGAGCGTGGCTTACGGTCCAGACAGGTTTTCACCTGATTCCATTTCCGGCAACGGGGGTTATCCTAGGACTCGGTTTTGAGAAGAAGCCGGCCTCGCCTCGTGGCACGAGGCCGACACGGGAGCAACCAGAAGGGAGGACACCATGGCGACACAGGTCAAAGCGATTCCAGCAGGCTATCACACCGTCACCCCGATGCTGACGGTTCGGGAGGTAGACAAGGCCATTGATTTTTACAAGCGTGCGCTCGGCGCGGAGGAACGGATGCGTTTTCCAGGACCGGACGGCAAGAGCATCATGCACGCGGAGATCAAGATCGGGAATTCGGTCATCATGCTGGGCGAGGAACAGCCTCAGAGGGGGTGCAGTGGCCCGCAGACGCTGGGAGGCACGCCTGTCTCGCTCTATCTCTACGTCGAGGACGTGGACAGGGCCTTCAACCGGGCCACCTCAGCCGGCGTCACGGTCGCGATGCCGGTCGCCGACATGTTCTGGGGCGACCGATGCGGGACGTTCACCGATCCGTTCGGCCACAAGTGGAGCCTGGCGACCCACAAGGAGGATCTCTCGCAAGAGGAAATCCAGAAGCGGGGCGCGGCTTTCTTCGCCCAGATGGCCAAGATGGGCAAGCAATGCGGCTGAGACTTCCGGATTCGTTGAAGAGGGAGGACCGTCATGACGAAGCGACACCGGGCTCCTGCAAAGCCCGCCATGACCATACAGAAGCCTGCGACCGGTCCCGTGGCCCTGCTGATCGGGACACGGAAAGGAGCGTTCATCGTACGTGGCGACAAGGCCCGCCGGACCTGGAAGCTGTCGGCGCCGATCTTCCTCGGCCACATCGTGCACCACCTGGTGCAGGACCCGCGCGATGGGCGCACGATGCTCATGGCCGCCCGCACCGGCCACCTGGGGCCGACCATCTTTCGATCCACCGACTTCGGCCGGACTTGGAAGGAAGCCAAGAAGCCGCCCGCCTTTCCCAAAGTCCCCGAGGGGCAAAACGGCCGCGTCGTCGATCACGTCTTCTGGCTGACGCCGGGACACGTGAGCGAGCCGAACGCGTGGTATGCGGGCACCTCGCCGCAAGGGCTCTTCCGTTCCGATGACGGCGGCGTCACGTGGCAGCCGTTTTCCCCCATCAACGACGATCCGCAATACCGTGAGTGGATGGGCACCGTGCAGGACGGCACGCCGGACGGGCCGAAGCTGCACTCGATCCTCGTGGACCCGCGCGATCCCGCGCACCTCTACTTCGGCATGTCCGGGGGCGGCGTGCACGAATCCGGCGACGGAGGGAAGACATTCAGAACGCTCCTTGCAGGACTTGATGTCGTCGAGGGCTTCGACCGGTCCACTCCGACGTTCCACGACCCCCATTGCATCCGGCTCTGTCCGACGAATCCTGACCGGCTGTACCAGCAGAATCATTGCGGCATCTACCGGCTCGATCGGCCATCAAACGAATGGGTACGGATCGGCAAGAACATGCCGAAGCAGATCGGCGACGTCGGGTTTCCCATGGTGGTCCACCCGCGCGATCCCGACACCGCCTGGGTCTTTCCGATGGACGGCGGCACCGTGTGGCCGCGCGTGAGTCCCGGAGGGAAACCGGCCGCCTACGTCACGAAGAACGCCGGGAAGAGTTGGACGAGGCAGGACCAGGGCTTTCCCCGATCGAATGCCTGGTGGACCGTGAAGCGCCAGGCCATGACCGCCGACGCGCACGAACCGGTCGGGCTCTATCTCGGCACGACCAGCGGCGAGGTCTGGGCGAGCCGAACGGGCGGCGCAAGTTGGACCTGCCTGGCCCGGCACCTGCCCGAGATCTATTCGGTCGAGGCGGCCGAGCGGTGACGGTCCACATCCCGAGCGCGCTTCGTTCTTACACCGGGCAGAAGAACGAAGTGGAGGCCGAAGGCCGGACCCTGGCCGAAGTCCTGTCGGCATTGGATCGGCGCTGCCCCGGCCTGCGCTTCCGCATCGTCACGGAGCAGGACACGATTCGGCCGCACATCAGGATTTTCGTCAACGAGCAGCAGGCTTGGGACCTGACGACGCCGCTTCGTCCGGACGACCAGATCCACATCGTCTGCGCGCTGAGCGGAGGCTGACGGACAACAAACTGCTGGCTCTCTTGGATCGAGCGGAGTATCCTGTGCCCGGCTATGGCCAGCGCGCTGCTCTATGACCGGCTCCAGTTCGCGGTCACCGCCACCTTCCACTACCTTTTCCCCCAGCTCACCATGGGCCTGGCCCTGCTGCTCTTTTACCTGCGCAGCCGGGCCCTGCGGGCCGGCGATCCCCTCCATCACCAGGCCGCACGCTTCTGGACCAGGATCTTCGCCCTCAGCTTCGCCTTCGGGGTCGTCACGGGCATTCCGCTGGAGTTCCAGTTCGGCACCAACTGGGCCAAATTCTCCAACTTCGCGGGCGGGGTCATCGGCCAGACCCTGGCCATGGAGGGGCTGTTCGCCTTCTTCCTGGAATCCTCGTTCCTCGGCCTGCTCCTGTTCGGCGAGCGGTTCGGCCCGCGCGTTCAGTGGTTCGCCTCGTTGATGCTCCTGCTCGGCTCCTGGCTGTCCGGCTACTTCATCCTGGCCACGAACGCCTGGATGCAGCATCCGGTGGCCTACACGACGGCCCCGGACGGCCGCCTGTTCGTGACGAGCCTCTCCGGCCTGCTCGCCAACCCCTGGCTCCTTTGGCAGTTCACCCACAACATGACCGCCTCGGTCGTCACCGCGTCGTTCGTGATGGCGGCGCTCGGGGCGCTCTACCTGCTGGCGGGCCGGCACGGGGAGCAGGCCCGCCTGTTCCTCCGGACCGGCGTGGTCGCCGGCGCGATCGGCTCAGCCCTCCTCATCTTTCCGACCGGCCACGGCAACGCCCGGCAGGTCTTCGCGCACCAGCCGGCGAAGGGCGCGGCGTTCGAGGGACTCTTCCGGACCGAGCGGGGGGCCGCCCTGCTCCTGGTCGGCCAGCCCAACATGGAGACGCTGACGATTGACAACCCCGTCGCCGTGCCGGACGCCCTCAGCATCCTCCTCTACGACGAGCTGTACGCCCAGGTGAAGGGCCTCGATGCGTTCCCGCGGGAGGACTGGCCCGACAACGTGCCGCTGCTCTACTACTCGTACCACATCATGGCCGGGCTGGGGACGATCCTCGCCGGCGTCATGGCCCTGGCGCTGCTGCTGCTCTGGCGCGGGCGCCTGTTCGCCGCCTCCTGGATGCTCTGGGCCCTGCTGCTGGCCGCGCCGTTCCCCTACGTCGCCACCACCGCCGGCTGGATGACGGCGGAGCTGGGCCGCCAGCCCTGGCTCGTCTACGGCCTGATGCGCACCGCCGAGGGCGCCTCCCCGCTCGTGCACTCGGGCAACGCGCTGTTCACGCTGATCGGGTTTCTCGGCCTGTACCTGCTGCTCGGCCTGCTCTTTCTGTTCCTGGTTGCGGAAACCGTCCGGCAAGGGCCCGCTCCGGCCGAGCGGGAGCCGTCCCGGCCAGCGGCACCAATTGGGTATTGAACGGGCCGTTGATGATGAGGGCGACCTGACGTGGAGACCTTCTGGTACATCGTGGTGGCGGGGATGCTGGCCGTCTACGTGGCGCTCGACGGCTTCGACTTCGGAGTCGGCCTGCTCCACCCGTTCGTCGCCCGGACGGAGCCGGAGCGGCGGGCAACGCTGGCCTCGATCGGGCCGGTCTGGAACGGCAACGAGGTGTGGCTGCTCGCGAGCGGCGGGCTGCTCTTTTTCGCCTTCCCCAGGGCCTATGCGGCCGGGTTCAGCGGGTTTTACCTGGCCTTGGTGCTCGTGCTCTGGCTCCTGATTGGACGGGGGCTCGCGCTGGAGCTGCGCGCCCACTTGGACCATCCGCTGTGGCGGCAGTTCTGGGACTGGGTGTTCGCCGGTGCCAGCGGCCTGCTCGCGATCGTGTTCGGCGCGGCCCTGGGCAACCTGATTCGCGGGGTGCCGTTGAACCGCGAGGGCTATTTTTTCGTGGCGCTCTGGACGGACTTCGCGACGGGGCCGGAGCCGGGCATTCTGGACTGGTACACCCTGCTCATGGGGCTCTCAAGCGCCGCGATCCTGGCCCTGCACGGCGCGAACTACCTGGCCATGAAGACGGAGGGCGAGTTGGCCAGCCGTGCGGACGGCCTGGGACGGCTGCTGGGCTGGATCGCGCTCGCGCTCACGCTCCTTTCGCTCCTCGCGATCCCGATCGTGCAGCCCCGGCTTCGGCTGAACTACGCCGCCCATCCGGTCGGCTACCTCTTTCCCGCCGCCGGTCTCCTCGCGCTGGCCGCCACGCTGGCGCTGCGCCGGCGGCGGCGCGACGCGGCAGCCTTTGCCGCCTCCAGCCTGTTCATCCTCGCGATGCTCGCAAGCGTCGCCTGGGGGGTCTATCCGAACGTCCTCATCGCCACGACCGACCCGGCCCACAACCTCACGATCTTCAACGCAACCGCCGGCGCCTACGGTCTGGAGGTCGGCCTCTGGTGGTTCGTCGTCGGCTTCGCGCTCGTCGTCGCCTATCAGGTCTATGCCCACCGGTCCTTCTGGGGCAAGGTCCGGCCCGATCTCGACTCCCATTGACCGCGTCGAATCTCCATGAACACCGACTCGTTCAAGGACTTCGTGCTCGATCAGATGAGCGACCTGCCGGGCGTCGTCTGCCGGGCCATGTTCGGCGGGTACGGACTCTATCGGGAGGAGGTCTTCTTCGGGATCCTCCACAAGGGACGCCTGTACTTGAAAACCGATACCGCCACCGCCGGCGCCTATCGGGAACGGGGCATGAAGCCCTTCCGGCCGAACGCGACGCAGACGCTCAAGACCTACTATGAGGTGCCGGTGGAGGTCCTGGAGGACCAAGAGGCGCTCGTCGCCTGGGCCGACCGGGCCAGCCGGTGCCGGCCGGAAAAGAAGTCTGGGCGGCGAACCGTCCGCCGGGCGAAGCGGTGACATGCCTGTGCCGCCTGCCACGCCCGGTGACCGGACGGCTCGCATCTGGACCGTCGGCCATTCGACCCGTCCGATCAAGGAATTCGTCGGTCTGCTCAAGGCGCACGGGATCGCGCTCCTCGTGGACGTCCGCACCACTCCCTACTCCCGCAGGAATCCGCAGTTCAACATGGGGCTGCTCAAGCAAAGTCTGGAAGAAGCGGGCCTCGCGTACCGGCACCTCCCCTCGCTGGGCGGCCGCCGCAAGAGCCGGCCCGATTCCCCCAACCGGGGCTGGCGGAGCGCCGGCTTCCGCGGCTATGCGGACTACATGCAGGCCGTCCCCTTCCAGGATGGGTTAGCCGAGTTGATGAAGCTAGCTGAGAGCACCAGGACTGCCGTCATGTGCGCCGAGGCCGTGCCCTGGCGGTGCCACCGGCAACTCATCGCGGACGCCCTAGTCACCCGGGGCTGGACCGTCCTCCACATTCTCGGGAAGGAGGAGGCGGCTGCGCACAGCCTCACGCCCTTCGCCAAGGTGAACGGCGACACCCTGACCTATCCGGCCGGGTCTTCGTCCGAGAATGAGCCTGGGTTGTTTCCGTGACCGGCCCGCACGGCCCGCTCAGACTGCGGTTCGCAAGGCCGCCTGCTGGGCAAAGAACAGGCCGCGGTTGATGTCTCCGATGCTCACCATCCCGACGAGCCGGCCTTGCTCCACGACGGGAATCCGTCGAAAGTTCTTGAGCCCCATGTACGAAGCGGCCTGGAGGATCGGATCGCCGGGCGAGACGGTGAGCGGATTGCGCGTCATCACCTCGTCCACGTGCTTGGCGAGCACCTCCGGATAGCCGGCCTCCATCGCCACGAAATCCCGGCTGTGCACGTTGTCGTGGATGTAGTCGCCGTAATTGGGATAGAGCGGCAGCATGATGTCGCGCATGGCGACGATGCCGACCAGGCGATTTCCCTCATCCACCACCGGAATGGCTCCGCAGTGCCGACTCAGCATCTTGATGACGACCGAGCGCAGCGTGTCCGTCGCCCGGGCCGTCACGACCCCCGTTGACATGACGTCGCGTACCAGCATGGCGGCCACCTCCTGTCCGGCGCCGCCTCATCCCAAGCGGCGCCTCCCTAGACCCGAACGTGAGGCCCTGTTGTGCTCTCCATGATCCCACCTCCCGACGAGTTCATCAAGAGGAGGGGATTGACAGGTCCTCGGCTTCGGCTCACAGTCCCGAAACCGTCTAGCCTGCATTATTCATGAGGGTTCGTGACGAAACCGCTGAGACGCCAGGCGAGACGGGTGCGTGGAGTCGCGAGAGAGGGAGGCGTGCTCCCTGCAGCACGTTGACCGACCGAGCGACGAGCCCACCCGCCTGCGTGCTCGAACGCCGCACGCAGGCTTGTCGCAGCGGCGTATCGGCAGTTGCAGTAGAAGCCGTCATGAATAATGCGGGCTAGAGAGGCATGATCGTGGCGTATCGGGCGCTGGCCGACCTGGTGGTCCTGCTCCACTTGGCTTTCGTGCTCTTCGTGGTCTTCGGCGGATTCCTGGTCCTACGCTGGCAGGGGCTCGCCTGGCTGCACGTCCCGGCGGCCCTGTGGGGCGCGGCCATCGAATTCGGCGGGTGGATCTGCCCGCTCACCCCGCTGGAGAACTGGCTGCGCGTGCAGGGCGGCGAGAGCGGGTACGGCGGGGGCTTCGTGGACCACTACCTCCTGCCGACCCTCTATCCGGAGGGCCTCACGCGGGAGCTGCAGCTCGTCCTGGGCCTGATCGTGATCGTCATCAACCTTTCCGTGTACTGGCTCCTCTGGCACCGCCTCCGCCGCACCTCCCGCAACTGACGCTCGAAGACGCGAGGAGCTATGACGGGGATCGGTCTGTGAGCGACCGATCCCCGTTTCACTTGTTTTTAGCCGCGGCTGGAACGGATGGGCATGGAGGCGAGCGGCACGGCGGGAACGAGGCGTTCAGCAGCAGAGAGGGTGCCGGGCGCCGTTCTGCTATTCCGATGAGGCGGCCGGCCAACAGTACGGCTACAGAAGCACTCCGACATCAACGCATCGTGCCGGCGCCGGAGCTGCCCGCCGTTCGTCAGTCGCGGTCTTCTGTCGGACGGGCGGGTACCCACGCGAGTGGGTGGTGAGCCGGGAGCCCGCTTCGGGCGGCGAGCTGGCGACAGGCCCCGCTCGGCGTCCCCCTATTTCGGCGCCGGAATCTTCTTCGCCGCGCCGATGCTGTCCAGCCCCGCCTGCGAGCAGGCATCGTCCAGATGGGCCCCCGGCGCGCCGCCCACCCCGATCCCCCCGACGACCTCCCCGCCGACCTCGATCGGGAGGCCACCGCCCAAAATCAGCACGTTCCGGTTCATCTCCCGCAGGGCTTGGAGGGTGGGCACCTTGGCGATCAGCTCGGCCAGCTCGCTCGTGGGCCGGCGGAGGCTGGCGGCCGTATAGGCCTTCTTCCTGCTGCTGTCCGTCGTGTGGGGGCCGGCCCCATCGCCCCGCAGGAGCACGCGCAGCACGCCGGCCCGGTCCACCACCGCCACGCTGACCCTGTAGCCGTCCTTCGTGCACTTGTCCAGCGCGGCAGACGCCGCCTTCTGAGCCAGGGCCAGGGGCAGCACGGATTCTTTGGGCAGGTCCTCGGCTCGGGCCCCGGTGCCGAGCAGGCTCAACGTCAGGACCGTGCAGGCCGAGACCAGGGTGAGTCGCAGGCTCATCTGTATCCTCCTTCTTCTCATACCGGGCCTCGGCCCGGCCGGTCACGAAAAGAAGTAGCAGGGGGACCCAGTGAAGTCAATTACCGGCTGGCGGAGCCTGCCGCGTCTCTGCTAAGCTCTCTAGCGATCAGGCTGCCTCTCCGAAACGGAGCATTGCGATGGACCGGAACGATCAGTCTCCATTCTTCTGGAAATCCGTCAACCGCAGGCAGGTGCTCAAGGGCCTGGGACTGGCCGGCGCCGCCGCGGCCCTCACCGGCCCCTGGACCCTGGCCCGCGCGCTGGCCGAGGCGCCTACCGCCCCCAAGCCGGCCACCGGCGACCTGCCCTACCGCCCGCTGGGCAGAACCGGGGTGGACGTGTCCGTCCTCTGCCTGGGCGGCGCGCACCTGGGCCGGGCCGACAGCGAGGCGGAGGCGGTCCGGATCGTCCACGAAGCGATGGACCAGGGGCTCACCTTCATGGACAACGCCTGGGAGTACCACGGAGGCCGGGCCGAGGAATGGATGGGCAGAGCCCTGGAGGGACGGCGCCACAAGGCGTTCCTCATGACCAAGGTCTGCTCGCACGGTCGGGACAAGAAAGTGGCCATGGAGCAACTGGAGCAGTCGCTGCGGCGGCTGCGGACCGACTACCTGGATCTGTGGCAGATTCACGAAGTGATCTACGAGGACGACCCGGACCGGCACTTCATGCCGGGCGGCGCGGTGGAGGCCCTGCTCGACGCCAGGAAGCAGGGGAAGGTCCGGTTCATCGGCTTCACGGGCCACAAGGACCCGAAAGTCCACCTCAAGATGCTGGCCCGCGACTTTCCGTTCGACACCTGCCAGCTCCCGCTGAACGTCTTCGACGGAACCTACCGGAGCTTCGAGCAGGAGGTGCTGCCCATCCTCAACCAGCGCAGGATCGCGCCGCTCGCCATGAAGACCCTGAGCGGGAACGGCGAGCCGATCAAGCAGCGGATCGTCACGGTGGAGGAGGCCCTGCGCTACGTCCTGAGCCTGCCGGTCGCTTCGATCGTGAGCGGAATTGATTCGCGCGAGGTGCTCCGCCAGAACCTGGCCATCGCCCGCCGCTTCACGCCCATGAGCGCCCAGGAGATGGCCGCGCTCCGCACCAGGGTGGCCCGCTACGCGGCGGACGGACGCTTCGAACTGTTCAAGTCCTCACGGAACTACGATGGCCGGATCGGGCGCGAGCAGCACAACCTCCAGTCCTGAGACGATCCGGCGCATCCTGGCCGACTGCCGCACCATCGTCGTCGTGGGCCTTTCGGCCAATCCCACCCGCCCTTCCTACGAGGTGGCCGCCTACATGCAGCAGCAGGGGCGCCGGGTGATCCCCGTCAACCCGCTCGAGGTCCCCGTGCTCGGTGAGACCGCCTACCCGTCGCTCGACGCGGTGCCAGGCCCGGTCGATTTGGTCTCCGTGTTCCGGAAATCGGAGGAGGCGGGGGCCGTGGTGGACCAGGCGATCGGGATCGGCGCCAAGGCCGTCTGGCTCCAGGAGGGGATCGTGGACGAGGCGGCGGCGCAGCGGGCCGAGCGGGCCGGGCTCCTCGTCGTCATGGACCGCTGCTGGAAGAAGGAGCACCGGAAGCGGGCAAAGTCTCTGCCCTCGTGACTGACGCACTCAACTCAGTGCTTCGCACCGCCCAGGTTCAGACCCACGACGCCGACGATGATGAAGAGGAGGCTCACAAGTTTGAGCAGGGTGACCGGCTCCCGGAAGTACCAGACCCCGATCCCCGCGATCAGCGCCGTGCCCAGTCCGGACCAGACCGCGTAGGCGACGCTCACGTCAATCGTCTTGAGCGAAACCGTCAGCGCCACGAAGGACAGGCCGTAAAAGACAAAGATGAGTATCGAGGGGACGAGCCGCGTGAAGCCCTCGGCCAGCTTCATCGAGACGGTCCCCGCCACCTCCAATACGATCGCCGCGATCAGGATCAGCCAACTCTGCATGGATTCCTCACCCTCCGGCTAAAGGTTCGTTCACGCTCAAGGGGACGCGCATGATCACCTCTATGGCATTTACCGTCTATCCGGTCAAGGAGATGGCGCGGGCGCGAGCCTTCTATGAAGGCGTCCTGGGCCTGCGGCTCAGCCATCACTTCCAGTACGATCGGTATGAGTGGGTCGAGTACGACCTGGGCGACTCGACCTTCGCCGTCACGACGATGGACATGGGGCACCCGCCGGGAGCCAAGGAAGCCGTCGTCGGCTTCGAGACCACGGACCTCGACGCCTTCGTCGCGACGCTCAAGGAGCGATCCATGCCCTTCGTCCTCGACGTGTTCGCCACCCCCGTCTGCCGCATGGCCGTCATCGAGGACCCGGACGGGAATCACCTGGTGATCCACAAACGGCACAGCCACCTCCAGTCCTCCCCTAAGGTGCGCCAAGGCCAGCGCACCATTTGAACAATGTAAGCTGGTTCACAGATTCCGCAAAGCTCTCCCCGTACTCTGTCCGCATGGTCGTTCTTGAAGTATTCCTTCATCCCGGCTGCCCGTCCGAACAGCCGGCCCGCCGCCTTGCCCAGGAGATTCAGCAAGAATATTCCAACTGGCAGGTTCGGGTGATTGGCAGCAAGGACCGGGCACGCAAGTTGGGGATCTCAGTATTGCCGGCATTCGTGCTGAACGGGCGTGCGATTGCGGTCGGCGTGCCGCGGAAAGAATGGCTGATCGGCCTCCTCCGCGAGCTAAATCCAGACGGGTGAAAGGAATGCTTAGCTTAGGAGACCAGACGAGAGAGCCGTTGGGCCTGGAGGATCGTAAGGGATCGGCCGTCGATCCGGATAAGACCCTGCTCACGAAATTGCCCGATGGTGGTGCTGACCGTCTCCCGGCTGCAGCCGATCAGATTGGCCATCTCCTGGTGGGTTAGCTTAGCGCGGAGGCGGACGCCGGTTCCGTCGGGTACCCCCTCGGTCTTGCTCAACTCCAGCAGCAGATGGGCCAGACGCGCAGGCACGTCGCGAAAAACCAAATCTTCAACGCGGCTTTGGATCTTCCGGAGTCTCAACCCGATCAGCTTCGTGAGTTTGCCGCTTACAGTGGGATGAGTCGCCAGATAACGCTCGAAGTCCTCACGCTGGATGACGCAAATAAGGGTGTCGTCCAGGGCTTCGGCCGCGGTTTCCCGTGGCGAGTGTTCCAACACCTCCAACTCTCCAAACACGTCCCCCGGCTCGAGTATTTCAAACGTCACTTCCTTGCCGCTGGGCGCAGTGCTCGCAATTTTGACACGTCCCTGCTTGAGGAGGTACACGTTGCTGCTGGGATCACCGGGCAGATAGAGGGGCTGGCGCTTTTTGACTTCCTGCATCCGGGTCATGCGCTCCATTTCCTGGAGCTCAATCGGGCTGAGGCCGGAAAAAAGACGAATGTGCTTGAGATACCAAAGCTTCTTCGAGACCGGAGTCTCGCTCATAGGGCATCCCATGGAGAGTGAACGGACGTAGTATACTCGGGGCCGAGGCACGGCGCAAACCAACGAGCACGCACTCGCGACCCTAGCCGGATTATTCATGAGCGCTGTTGAACTGCCATGATAGGCTGCCGAAGCAGGAGATGGTGAGGACCGTTCAGGGGATGGTGCCACACAGACGGTATCTGGCCAAAGCCACTGTGGGGCTGGCCGCTCTCATGACTGTGAGCGGCTCTTTTTGGTTTCAGGCGCGCTATGACGCGGCCCCAGACCAGACCGTCGAACTCAGGACCTTCAGCAACGCCGAATATCCCGAGGACCCTGAAGAGCGGAGTTTGGCCTTTGGGAATTATCCGCACCGAATGCTCCGTATACAGCAGATCGAGGGCACCCGCTTCCGGTTTGTCATCGAAGCGGGGTCGGACCAGGCCACGGTGATTGAATTGCCGGAGGCGGATCTGGCCCACATGGTGGCAGCCGTGCCCCAGTGGGTGAAATCCGATCCGGACTTGATCAGGGTGGGGCTCATTGATCGGGAGTGGAACCGGCAGCAGGTGAGCTTCCAACGCGACTCGGACCATGTTCGCGTCCGCGAGGGCGGTGACGGGTTCGAGCAGCGGGGGCTGAGCCGCGTGGACCTCGCCCGGAACTGCCTGAACGCGGGGCTCTGGGAATTGCTGCTGTTCACCACTGAGGATGGACAGGAACGGGTGTATGAGCACCTGTGGTTCACTTTTCCGCTTGGCCTTTACAAGCAGCTCTTCGAGCGGGTGAATGGCCTGTCCTATTGGGACTATTGGTGGTCGCTCGAACATTGGGTGGCCCCAGCCGGGACACCGATCCGGCTGGATCGGCTCAGAGCCGTTGATCGCGAGTGGCCCCTTACAGTCAGCGTCAAGTGGGACGAGGCTCCAGTGTGGCAGGGCGAGCAGCGGTTGAAGCGCAAGAACGTGCTGACTCACCCCGTCTACACGTACCGCGACTGGTACCGCCAGCCGGTCAGGTTCGCGAGCTTTATCCCGCCGGGCCGCTATTCCGTCGCCCACCCGCGCGACACCAGGCTGCACTATCTATCTGAACTCACCGGAGCCCTGCTCCGCAAGGTTCGCACACCGGCCGGCCCGGAGCCGTTGTTCGAGCTGGAACTGGCTTTCCGGAGCAATGAAACCGGACAATCAACCAAGCTGGTCTTTGGCGGCCTGGACTTCCGTACGCTCCCCACCCTGCCCGTTGGCCGTTACGAGCGTGGTTGGCAGGTTCCCATGGGGATCGGGAATCCCGGCTTCTTCGAATCTTACGAAGGGGTGCAAACCCATCCCCCGACCAAACGTCCCTTTTACGGGTTCCACCTGGACGCGCAGGGCCGCTGGCTTGACCACCATGCGGTGGGCGTGGACGGTCCTCTGTTGCACTGGGATACGGCCGATCCAGCTACGCTGCACCTCTATCTTCTCAGCTATGAGCGTCACGCGTTGTTAAATCACTTTGTGCTCACCTGCCCGCTGGACGTCTGCTCCGCTCACTGAACAGCCCTCGGTAGCGCGAACGCGAAGCATTCCATAGCCACCGCCCTGACTCCACTCACACGTCATGGCGCGGCGTCTGGCGAAGCTGCGTCCCGGAGAGACATTCGGACAGGCACTTCTGCAGCTTTCCACTCAAAAGGAGGACAGAACATGGCAAAAGTGGCGATCATCGTTTTAGCGGACACGGAATCTCACGGAGATCTGGGGCGTGTGGTCAATACGCTTGAAGCGGTGAAAGAGTTCAAAGAAGCCAAGGACGATATCCAGCTCATCTTTGACGGAGCGGGTGTCAAGTGGATTGCGGAGCTTTCCCAACTTGACCATAAGCTGAACGACCTCTTTGACGCAGTGAAGGATCGTGGGGCCGGAGCCTGTGGCTTCTGTGCCCAAGCCTTCGGCGCTCAGGAGAAAATCCCGCTCTGCGGCGTTCCTCTGCTCGAAGAATTCGACCGCATCCGAGCTTCAGGAAGTTGGTCTCCGAGGGTTGTCAGGTCATCACTTTTTAGCTGTTTAATACACGACGATGCGGTCCGCCTCGCTGAACAGTTGCACCATGCGATCCAGCGGGATTGGTGTCACAGCCGAGGCGACGCGCGACGGGTCAATCTTGTAGAGGAGCATCATCGTCTGGTTGCCGTAGATCTCGACGCCGAGCTTTTCTTTGAGAAACTCGAAATATTCGCCGTAATCGTGCGGGATCTGCTCCACCGGCACGCCCATTTGCTCGGAGAGAGACTTGCGTTCCCGCTCGGGCAGGCGAGCATGGTCCAGCGCGGTGCTGTCCGGCCGGAACATCCGATTGAAGAACCCGAAGCCTTTAGTCACCGAGGTGACCGCGCTGGCATCCACTAGGATCGTGACCTTGTGGCCGGCCTTGACCGCGGCCCAGGCGACGTTCGGCACCGCGCAGATCTGGGCATCATCCTCTGCGAGCGAGGTTTTCATGTGAATGAGAATGCGGGTGGCTGGTGTGGTCTCCGCCGCTGACGATGGTGCCCATAAAAGCAAGGTGAAGCCACAGAGCAGAGCCAGCGTGATCGCTATCCGCTTCATGCCTCGTGTCCTCCCTGGGACGCATCCGGATCACTGTTGCTTGTGCAGCAGGCAACCTCGACCGGAGGCGGTTGACTGTCGGCCCGTTCTTTATAGGCCGCGTAGGCTTTCAGCGCCCATTCCTCGCCGGGGCAGCCCTGCATCGTCATGGCCACTTCCAGGAATTCGATGAATTCCTCTTGCGAGACCCCCTTGTCGTAGGCCATGCGAACATAGGCCCGGATGCAGGGCTCGCAGCGAATCGCGATCGAGACAGCCAACGCAGCCAGCAGCTTATACCTGGCGGGAACCGCGCCGTCTCGATAGGCTTCCTGCCGCATCCGCAACAGGCCTCCGGTCACCTTCGGACTCAGACGTCGCAGCTCTTCGAACAACCGTTCTCCATCGGATTTCATCTCTTTCTTTTCGCCCGTTGCCATTGTTCAAGTCCTTCCAATCCGGTCCTGTTCCCTGCCTGCACAGCAGTTGAATACATCCTTTCCCTTTCGCGATAGCAGGCCATAGAGGGCCAAGCCAAGAAATCCGGCCAGGGTGGGGAGCAGCACATAGTCGAGATAGCCGGTGACCACTCCCAACCCGACGAGCCCCAACAGCCCTGCCAGGACCGGTGTAAAACAGCACAGAGCGGTCAACGCTGCTCCAACTAAACCGAACGTCACAAGACGTTTCCGGTTCAAAGACCTCTCCCTTCCGATGTTCGCCGGCGCCGTTACGGCTGTCCAATCCCTGCAGCCCTCAACCGATCGGCCGTGATCGGCTCCCGCCGGCAGCAATCGAGCAAGACGCCGTTCACCGCGACGGCCGGGACTGCAGTAACTCCATAGCGCCTCGCCCTGTCCCGGCACTCGTTCGTCGCACAGCCTTCTCGCAGGTCATAGATCTGCACGTCGCAGCTCGGGCAGGCCAGCGACTTCACGAGTCCCACGGTTTCCCCACAAATCGGACACCCAGCCGTGAACACCTCAACGAGTCGTTTTGTCGTGTCCATAACTCCGCTTCCTTTCTTTCCGTTCCAAGGTTTGGAGAATCGGGCATTGATCCGTCGGCTGCCCCGCATGGCAGGCCGTGACCAAGCTTTGAAGCGCTCGCGCGAGGGCGCGCAGATCGCGCATCTTGGCCTCCACCTGCTTCAATTTCGCCTGCGCTTTCCTTTGGACATCCCCACAACGAGCCGTCGAGCTGACCCTCAGGTCCAACAATTCCGCGATCTCCTGTAACGTGAAACCCAGCGCCTGGGCGTTCTTGATGAACCGCAGGCGGAGGACCTCAGCGGACCCGTACAGCCGATAGCCTGATGACTTCCGAGCCGACGGAGTGAGCAGCTTCAGCCGCTCGTAGTACCTCAAGGTCTGGACGTTGACCCCGATCATATCTGCCAACTGACCGATCGTACGCTCCGTCGCCATCGCAGCACCTCATCGTTGACGACTCTACACCCTGTACTAGGGTACCGAGTCAAGAGGGGCGCAAGAAAATGTCTGGCGCCCCAACTGTAAGGATTGCCGGCCTCGAACGACTGAACGTACGGACGTGCGGAAGAATCGCCATCCAACGGGCAAACTCAGGCGATGTAAGCCAGCTTACAGAAAAGCTCCCCCCCGGCTGGTATTCTCTGCCAGGACAGTTGACGGGGGGACGTGCGGCCTGCTACATGGACCTATCTCGATAGGTTGATGACCAGAGAGGCACTTATGGGAAACGACACGATCACGCAACAGGTGAGCGAACGGTACGCCCGGGCCGTCACGACGGGCGAGCAGATGTGCTGTCCCACCGGCTACGACTTCGACGACCTGCGCCGGTTCGTCCCCGAGGAGGTGCTCAAGGTTTCCTACGGCTGCGGCACGCCGGCCGGCCTCCGGACCGTGAGGCCCGGCGAGACCGTGCTCGACATCGGCTCCGGCGGCGGGATCGACTGTTTCGAGGCCCTGCGGCGCGTGGGCCCGACCGGCCTGGTGATCGGCCTCGACATGACCGACGAGATGCTGGCGCTGGCCCGGCGCCACGCGCCGGTGGTCGCCGCGAACCTGGGCCACCCGACCCCCAACGTGGAGTTCCGCAAGGGATTGGCGGACGCCATGCCGGTCGAAGACGGGACCATTGACCTCATCATCTCGAACTGCGTCATCAACCTGGCCCCGGACAAGCCCAGGGTCTTCCGCGAGATGTACCGGAGCCTCAAGCCTGGCGGCCGGTTCACGATCTCCGACATCGTCTCGGATCAGCCGCTCCCTCAGTACCTGGTGCACGACACGGAGAAGTGGGGCAATTGCCTGTCCGGCGCCCTGCAGGTGGCCGACTACCTGGACGGGTTGCGCCAGGCCGGCTTCCTGGGCATCCACCAGGTCACGTTCACCCCCTGGCAGGTCATTGACGGCATCCGCTTCCTGTCCCTCACGCTGACCGGCTACAAGCTGCCGGAGCAGCCGGAGCCCAACGGCGCCCGGTTCGCCACGCTGCGCGGCCCCTTCAGCCGCGCGGTGGACGAGCTGGGGCAGGTCTATCTCCGCGGCGTGCCGCAGGCCGTCAATGCCCGGACGGCGCACCTGCTGCACACGCCGCCGTTCGATGGTCTGTTCCTGTTGACCGATACCCCGGTGGCCCTGGATGCCTCCGACCCGCACTGGACGGCCATCCTGCCGGAGCAGGCCTCCTGCATCTGGGAGGGCCACTTCGCCCTGTTCACCGGCCCGCTCCTGGAGGTCTGCGACGACGACCAGCACTGTTACGTTCGTGGCCAGCCGCTGGAGATCTGCTCGAAGACGTTGAAGGTCCTGCGGCACGAGGCCTACGCGGGCCATTTCGCCGTCATCAACCGGGCTCAGTCGGCCGTCACCGGCGCGGCGGTCTCCTGCAACCCCAGCGGGAGTTGCTGCTGACCCGACCATGACCACCCGAAGCCAGACCAGTCGGACCCTGTCCACCGGCGAGTGCGCCGGCGTCATGCGGGCGATGGGCGACGCAACCAGGCTGCACATCCTGGAATCGCTGCTCGCCCGAGAGAAGTGCGTCAGCGACCTGGTAGCCGAGACCCGGCACACGCAGCCGCATGTCTCCCACCACCTGCGCATCCTGCGGGAAGCCGGACTGATCGAGGGCATTCGGGAGGGGAAACGCATCTGCTACCGCATCTCACCGAAGATTCGGATGCTCTTGGAAGAGCGGCGGGGGAAGGCCCTCGACTTCGGCTGCTGCCGGATCAGCTTTCCAGGGACCGTCCTCGAATCCTCCGGCCGATGAAGGAGCAGCCCATGGGGCTCAGCCTGCTCGCCCGCAACAGCCCGCTCGTGTCCACCGAAGAGCAGTTACGCATCCTGGCCCGGACGGAAGGCTGTCCATCCTTCGAGGCACGGATGCAGGCGGCGGGGCTCCATCCCCTGCACGCGACCGGCATCACGGTGTTCCAGATCAACGTCGGCAAGCTCTGCAACCAGACCTGCCGGCACTGTCATGTGGACGCCGGCCCGGACCGGCGGGAGGTCATGACGCGCGAGACGGCCGAGCTCTGTATCAAGGCCCTGGCGCAGACCGACATCCCCACCGTGGACATTACCGGCGGGGCGCCCGAGTTGAACCCCCATTTCCGCTGGCTGGTCGAGCAGGCCCGGAGCCTCGGCCGCCACGTAATGGACAGGTGCAACCTCAGCGTGCTTCTTTTACCTGCCCAGGCCGACCTCGGGGAGTTTTTGGCCCGGCATCGGGTCGAGATCATCGCCTCCCTCCCCTATTACCGTCCGTCCCAGACGGACGCGCAGCGCGGCGAGGGGGTCTTCGACAAATCCATCCAGGCCCTGCGGCGGCTCAACGCCCTGGGGTACGGAATGGAAGGGAGCGGCCTGGCCCTCACCCTCGTCCACAACCCGGTGGGCGCGTTCCTCCCGCCCAGGCAGGAGGCGATCGAAGCTCAGTTCCGGCGGGAGCTCAAGCGGACGCATGGGGTGACGTTCACCCGGCTCTACACGATCACGAACATGCCGATCAGCCGGTTCCTGGAGTTTCTGGTGGAGACAGGGAACTACGAGGGCTACATGGAGCGACTTGCGAATGCTTTCAACCCGTCCGCCGCCGCCGGCGTCATGTGCCGCTATACGGTCTCGGTGGGCTGGGACGGCACCCTGTTCGACTGCGACTTCAACCAGATGCTGGATCTATCGGTGAACCATGGGGCTCCACGGCACATCCGCGACTTCGACCCGGCCCTCCTCCACACCCGTCGGATCGTGACGGGCAACCACTGTTACGGCTGCACGGCCGGCTCCGGCTCCTCCTGCGGCGGTTCCGTCGTTTAGCGACTCGTTCCATGGACGGCTCCCTCCTCGCGTTCCCCCTCGTCCTGGCCCTGGCCTTCGCCAACGGTACGAACGACGTGTCCAAGGCCATCGCGACCCTGGTCGGCAGCGGGGTCACGAACTACCGGACCGCCATCCTCTGGGGCGCGGTCTGGACCTTGATCGGAGCGGGGCTCTCCGGACTGATCGCCACGGCGATGGTGAAGACCTTCAGCAGCGGGCTGCTGATGTCCGGCGTGAGCCCCCGGCCAGCCTTGGCCCTGGCGGTGCTGGCCGGAGCCATGGCCTGGGTCCTCTTCGCTTCCCGGACCGGGCTCCCCGTCTCCACCACCCACGCGCTGACCGGCGCGATCGTGGGAGCCGGGTTGACCGCATTCGGAAGCGCCGGATTGATCTGGTCGTCAATCGCCAGCAAGCTTGCGCTCCCATTGCTCCTGAGCCCGGTGCTGGCCTTCTCCCTGTCGTTCCTGTTGCACCCGGCGATCCGAGCACTGGCCAGTCGCTGGGAGGGAACCTGCCTCTGTCTGATGCCGAGCGCACGCGCGTTGGTCACCGTGGACGCCCGGGGCTCGACCCGCACGATTCTTCAGATGACGGCCTTTGGACAGCCCGTCGCCTCCGTGCCGGTCCAATGTGAACGGGCCGGCCTCAGGGGCCTGACCATTGGGCTCGATAGCATCCACTGGGTTTCCAGCGGGCTCGCGTCTCTGGCCAGGGGAGCCAACGACGCCCCCAAGATCGCGGCGATGCTCCTCCTGGGCAACACGGCCGTCTCCTGGCCCAGCTCCCGGGTCCAAATCCTGACCTTTATCGGGGTCGCCTTGGCCATGGGGATCGGCAGTTACCTCGGAGGACTCCGCGTGACCGCAGTCTTGGCCGAACGGGTCACGAGGATGAACCATACGGAGGGCCTGTCGGCCAACCTGACCACCTCCTCGCTCGTCCTCGTCTCCGCCACAATGGGCCTGCCGGTCTCCACGACTCACGTCAGCGGTTCAGCCATCATCGGCATCGGCCTGCTCAAGGGTCGCAGCGCCATCCGCTGGGGCACCGTTCGCGACATGATCCTGGCCTGGGCTGTTACGCTTCCCGCCGCCGCGCTGCTCGCCTGCCTGGCCTACCCGTTCCTCGCCAGGCTGTTGTAAGCCAACTCACAGTTTCTCGGCAGCTCATAGGGTATTCAAATGCCCACGACAATACATGTAATTATCTCGATATGCTTATACGGCAAGGAGGGTGTCTGATGCACAAACGGTTGGTGGAGCGGTCCAGGAATCAGCGAGTTGAGCGATCACCGTCTCAACCCAGGCTGAGTTTGGTACTGGCCTGTCTTTTGGGTTTGGGATCGATCTTTATAAGCGACGTCCAAGCCTTTGACTGGGTGCCATCCCAGGAAGAAATCCGAAAGTACCGGAATACCTGGAACCCGCTTGCCAACGGCCCCATCTTTATTACCAGCGTGGACGTGCACCCCAAGGGACAACTGACGATCCATCCCTTTCTTTTTTCCCAGATCAGCGAGAAACGCTTCGGCAACGACCTCAGTGTGAATCGGAGTCCGGCTCCCACTCATTCGTATCAGATCAATCCGCTGACTACGATCGCTTATGGAATTACCGATCACTTGGAATTGAACGTTGGTCTGTCGGAATCCACCTTCTGGGCTCGAGACTCAAGTCGGTTCAACCAAGGCAAGGGCGGACCTGTCACGACCAACTCGGGCATGGGAGATACCCAGGTCTACCTGAAGTACCGGCCCGTCGTTCAAGACCCGGATACCTGGCGCCCTTCGATCACGACGTTCAACATGATTGTCCTGCCCACAAGTCGCTGGTTCACCGGGACACAGAGCCCGCCAGGGGGCTTCGCTCCCTTAGGCCGTCTCCCCGCAACGCGCTTCGGCTCCCTGACCTGGACGGAGGGACTGATGGCCAGAAAGATTCTCCAGCCGTTCCGAATCAGCGGCGGTATCTTCTATTCCTACCATTTACCTGGCAGCGATGCCGGGCAGACCACGTACCCAGCCGACATCATCAACACCCGGTTGATCATCGAGCATATTCTGGACGACAAACGAGGCTTGGGATACAGCCTCGAATTCGTCGGATTCCACGGGCTGACCTGGCGGGCAGATGGACACCGGATCAATGCCGGTGGCCAAAACGGGTTCAGCACGCTGGGGGTCCAGCCAAGCCTCCAGTTCCGGATCGGCGACAATTGGGTCGGCGCAACCGGCGTCCTCTTCTCCGTCGCTGGCCAGAATACTCTGGCCGCGATTTACCCCAATTTCTCCATCTATTACTACTGGAACCCGAAGGGGAAGGTGGTCATGCGGTAGCGGCGTGCACGAACCGGGCACCCGTTGCGCTCACTTGCAACGGGTGAATCGTTATTCCTCGCATCGTGCGCCCTGCGGCGGGGCGGTCACCTAGAAACGGTGAATAGGGAGGTTGAGTAGGGTGGAGATGGCGAGGAACAACCGTGTGCTACGGCGCTGAGCCCGCCAGTTCTCGTGCATGAGCAATCTCATGCTTGTGGACGGGACGAACCTGAAAGTCCTCAAGCGTCACAACCGCTACCGTCTCGCCATCCAAGGTTGTAAACTCTACCTCGTAACCCTTGCCCTCCTGGTGAACCAACACCACGGTTCCAATGTCCCCTCGTCGAAGACCGTGCTGGGGAAGGTCACACTCCAGAACGACATCGTCCAGATCCTGAATCATGGCGTCCTCCGTTTCAGGGGATAAGCGGTCACGAACCGCGGCGTCTGGCCACCTTCATCTATAAACCAGACCGTTCGAACTTGCAATTGCCGTCCACTCGGTGCGACAAGCGGGCCTTCAATCACGTAACGTCTACCGAACCGCGTGTTCTCGTAGGACGTGACGAGGTTGTCTCTGGCATGCTGTTGCAACGCCCTTGCCAAAACTTCCCAGGCAGATGCCTGGAACCCGAGTCCAGAAAAGAAAGCCGCCTTCCCCTTGCCCGCCCGATGAGTCGAGGAAAGCAGATACTGAACGACCTTGGCCTGACGAATTTCAAGGCGGTCCACATGGGGGAGTTTCATGCTTGCGCCATGCCTCCCACAATCCCGATTTCCTTCCACACCAGGCCATAAAGATCGGAGACGCGGCCTATCTCGCGATCGGGGGCGTGGAGAGCCCTGTTGCTCGGATTGTACCTGCGCCCAAGCTGGCGGAGTCGTGCGCGCAATGGGCGGAAATCGCGGGCAATGGCTTGACGTTCGTCGGTCTCGTTAGCGTGCGCCCTCGTCTCAAAGCGCCGTCAGAAGCCTCTGCGCCCATAACTCGGTCAACGGCTCCAGGTCGCCGTGATCAGCGGCCTGCAAGGCGTCGAGGTACTGCCGGCGTCCATCCGGGTTCAGCGGCGCGGTTCCGACGTGGGGCAGGGAAAGCTTGTACAGCAAGGCGGCAAGGAGGACGCGCCCGATTCGGCCGTTGAAGTCCTTGAACGGATGAATGGCCTGGAACCGACCATCGGTCCACGCAAGCAGTTCAGCCAGGGTCTGAAGATCGGTGTGCCGAGGACGGATATGGCGTTGGCGTTCGGCTAGGTCGTCACAATAGAGCCGGATCTGGACCGGCACTTCATAGAACGGTGGCGGGGTATGCGCCCCGACTTGCACATTCACGTCACGGAATCGTCCAGCCCAATCAGGAAAGAGCTCGCCGGCCAAGTCTTTGTGACGCAGGCACAGCCACTCGGGGGTGATGGCAATCTGTTCGGGCGGCGTGCCGGGGATATTGTCCAGGATGCCCGCCAACGCGACGGCCAGCCGTTCCGAGACTTGCTGGTGGGACAGAGTCCCCTCCGCTGTCTCGAAATAGCGTGTCGTGCCTAGCTGACCTGAGCTTTTTTCCGATTCTTCAGGAGAGTCTTCAGGCGGGCCATACTCAACGGTTCGTTCTCGAACGCCATGGACTCCACGACTCGCTCCAGAACAACCTTCCGGTGCGCGGCCGCCACTTTTTCCGGCGTGTCGTGCCGCTGTTGCCATTGACGGAGCTTGGCATCCGCCTTCTTGAGATCGAGAGGAGCTTGGGTTTTCATGGCTGGTATTTTCGCATGCCGTGGGCTCGGAGGCAACCGCCGTCCCCTCTACGATCCCGATCTCCTCCTGCGTCAGGCCGTAGAGGTCGTAGACGAGCCGGTCAATCTCGCGGTCGGTGGCGCCAATCTGCGCCTGCAGGCGGGTCTTGTCGTTCGGGTTCTTCGTGGCCGCAAGCCGCTTGTGCAGGTCCAGCATGCGCTCGACCAGCGAGACCATCTTGTCGTGTCTGGCTTTGCCAGTTGGGTCAGAGAAGTCGACTGAGTAGATAGGCGCGGAACGGATAAAGCGGGCTTCAAAGGAATAGTACCCACTCTCCATCTGTTGGCCAGACGAGGTGATGAAGAAATTGAGTGCGCGGCTGTTCAAGAGGCCCAACAAGTAGAGAGGATTGACGCCTTCTTTTGGCAACAGCCCGTATCCGCCAGCAGCGCCACCCAGGAAGAACAGGTCTCCCGATGAGTCAAAGAGGAAGGACGAGCGGGGGGCTAAATCAGGGGTGATGAGTTTAGAAAGAGGCATGACATCAAGAGCCTGTGTCCTTCCGTATCCATACCAGCCAGCATGGTTCATGCTTCCGTCTTCGCGATCGCGAAGATATCTCTCGTTTGCCTTCAGGTATCGGTATGTCTTGGGAAACCGGCGTCTCAACTCGCCTTCTTCTATTAATCGCACTGATTCACCAGATTGAACGTACGGGAAAATGACGACCCGCTCGGGAGGCAATGAAACATACGGTCGCATTTCAGTGCCCTTAATCAGTTTGTGGCACAGGCCGCGTTCTAGCTCTACGTCCTTGCCGAGATGAATGGAATGGCCTTTGACGGATCGTGCGGTTTCACGCTTGAGCTCCAGCGCATAAATCTTGTCTGCGCTCGTCTTCAATCCCTGGAAAATCCGCGTTGTGCACTCCTCAAGCGGCAAGCCACGTTTGGCAAGCTTCTCGATCAATGCCATCGCCTTTGCTGGCTTGAAGACCCACGGTGCTTCAGAAAGGAACCTTGCGGACAGAGCAGACGCCGGTGCGTCGGCCAGAGCCTGGGACAGTGGGATATCCTCTGTTAGCTTGGGCACTTCGATGTATTGGAACGAATCCTTGGGGGCCTTGGACAGGATTAGGATGCACGTGTTCACGAAGGCTGCACCAAAGACCTGATTGTTTGTAAAGCTCACAACCGTATCAACGTTCTTCCCGGCCGCAAGGAACGCGCGCAAGGCTGCGCCATACTGAACCTGCCAAAATTTCTGCGGCATGATGAACCCAAGCCGCCCGTTTACGTTCAATAGGGATAGTCCGTGCTCGACAAAGACCACGTAAATGTCATAGTTGCCTTCCCTCGCCGATTCGTAGCTTCGTTTGAATATCTCAGCGACCGCCGGCATCCATTCTTGCATAGTCTGAATCCGCACGTACGGCGGATTGCCGATCACGGCATCGAAGCCGCTCGCATCCACACCCTCACCCTTACCCTCTCCCTTCGAGGGAGAGGGAGTTCGTGAAAGGATCTCCGGGAACTCGGCCTGCCAGTCGAACGGATTGACGCGCCTCATTTCGTCTTCGTCCGGCAGGAGTTGCCCGCTGAAGTAGTCCGGGCCGATCAGACTGTTTCCGCATTTGATGTTCTTGCCGAGGTCCGGCAGCGCCCGTTCCTTGACGAACGACAACTGCCGCCTGAGCGTTTCGTCGTTTTCGCCTTCGAGCACCTTGAGCAACAGGCTGAGCTTCGTGACCTCCACGGCCTGGGGGTCAATGTCCACGCCGTAGATGTTGTTCAGGAGAATGCGCTTCTTCTCCTGGGTCGTCAGACGCCAGTCGCCTGCAGCGGTCTTGTAGAGTTCCTTTTTGTGTCGCTCCGGTCCGTCCTTCACGTACCAGTCGCGGTGGTAGGTCACGAGATAGTCATAGGCGCCGATCAGGAAGGAGCCGGAACCGCAGGCTGGGTCGAGGATGCGGAGTTTGGCGATCTGCTTGGGTGTCTTCTCTTCACAGAGTTTCCCCACGGTCTGCTTGACGATGTAGTCCACGATGTAGGCCGGCGTGTAATAGACGCCGCCGGCTTTCTTGACCTCCGGCTTCTCTTCGACCCTGGCCTGGTGCCCGGCCGTGAGGCGGATGACCTTGCCGAGGAACTGCTCATACACCTGCCCGAGAATCTCCGCCGGAAAGACGGAGAACTCGTAGGGGCTTTTCGGCGCATAGAGGCGGTCAATGATGTCTTTGAGGACCTTGTCGTCAACGATGAGGTCGAGCGTCAGCTCATCCGGCGCCTCGGCGCGGTCCGCTTCGCGCTGAAAGTGGAAGAGGCCGGAGTTGTACCGGTCGTCGGCTTGGCGGAACAGGTGCTTCAGCCGGGCGTAGGTGTGCTCGCCGTTCAGCAGCGCCTGGAGCTGTCCATAGTGCTCGGCGCCCCGGTCTTCGCAGATGCGCAGGAAGATGATCCGGTCAATGGTACGCTGGACGGCGAAGTTGAGGTCATGCACGGACAGCGCGCGATTCCGCAGGGCCAGGTTCTTGGCGAGCACGTCCCGCCACTGTTCGATCTCCGCCAGGAACTCGGCATCCACCGTGGCCGTGCCGCGTTTGCGGTCCGCCGCCGCGTATTTGTCGAAGGAGCCCTTGAGCACGGCGTCCTTGGAAAAAACGGACGCGATCTCCTCCCACCGGGTCTCATAGTCCCGATAGGTCAAATAGAGGCTGCGGTGCGCGCTGGGCTTGTCGGTCGAAGCCGGACGGGTCCGGCAGTCATAGACGACGAACTCTTCGAAATCGGTCAGGATGGACAGGGGGAGCTTGGCGGACCAGGCATAGCGCCGCAGTTGATAGGCCGGCGCCGGATCGTCTTTCAGATTGACGGCGGGATTTTTCGCTTCGACGAAGAACTTGCGCGTCCCGCCGATGCGAAAGCAGTAATCGGGCGCCTTCTCCACACCACCGATCTTGACCGCATCCTCGTGGGTCACCTCACGGTAGGCCGGCGCGTACCCTTGCCGGTTGGTGACATCCCATCCCAAGGCTTCAAAGAAGGGGTCCAGGTATTCCCGGCGCAGTTGCGTTTCATTCAGCCCATGCTCCCGGTACTCGTCCCGGTTGTGTCCGAACCGGGCGATGAGATCCAGGACTTGTTGCGGCGGACCTTGGGGCATGGACGGCCTCGCGGTGACCAGGGAACAGCGGCCTGCGGGAGTCTACGGAGCAGGGTCCGCCCTGTCAAGGTTGAGCGGGAACCCAGGGCAGGGTACAATGCACTTGCAGGCCGGAGGAGACAACCTGATGACGTCCCCGCGGGAGCTGGACGAGGTGCTGGCCCGGTACGTGGCCGATTTCGTGGCGCGGAACGCCGCGGCGCGAATCCTGAAGAAGGGCCTGGATGAGGTCGGGGTCGGCTTCTTTCCCCTCGCCGACCACATCACGTTCCGGACGGACGACATTGACCGCCGCGCGGAGGAGTTTCTCACGCTGGGCTACGCCTTCTCCGAGACGCTCCACTACGAGGACTGGTTCGCCAAGGTCTACCGCAAACCGGGCTACCCCGCCCTGTTCATTGACCAGGCCTACCCGGACGAGCGGGGCAAGACCAGCATCATTCCCGCCTGGGTCCGGCAGTTCGGCGACCGGACCCTGCATCACGTCGCCGTCCGGGTCGAAGACATCGAGCAGGCGATGGCCCGGCTGCAGCGGGCCGGCGTGCGGTTCGCCGGCTCGATCGTGGGCGCGCGCGGCGGCCCGCTGCGGCAGATCTTCACGGTGCCCGAGGAGGTCAACGGCGCCCCCTTCTCCGTCGTGGAGTTGGCCGAGCGGCGCGAAGGGTTTCTCGGCTTCTCCCCGCCCCAGGCCGACGGCCTCATGAAATCCACCGTCCGAAAAACCAGTGACAAGTGACGGGTGACGGGTGAGGGGGACGCGGGGACAGCGAGGCCCGCTGGATCCCTAGAGCAACGGGCGATCCGCGTCGCCCCTTCGCCGCGTCTCCGCGTCGGTCACTTTACGTTTCACGTCTCACGTTTCACGTCTCACGATTATTACCTCTCCATCGTTTCTGCTGTTGCCCCCATCGGTAAAGTTTGCTATGGTGAGGGCCGCGTTTCCGCCGGCCCGCTGAGCTGGCCCCCGCGCACCGAGGAGCCTGCATGGTCTGGAACCCGAAAGATCCCTGGAGCAAGCGGACCGACCCGCTCGAGGACGTGCTCCGCCAGGCCCAGGAACGGTGGGGCCCGCGGCTCCCCTCCGGCGGCGGGCTTCGCGGGGCGATCCTGGTCCTCGTCGCGATCTTGTTCATCTGGCAGGGCACCTTCATCGTGGCACCGGACGAGGAAGGCGTCGTCAAGCGGTTCGGCGACGTGGTCCGCACCGCCGGCCCCGGCCCTCACCTCAAGATCCCCTTCGTCGAGACCGTCGAACGGCCCAAGGTGGAAAAGCTGCACCGGCTGGAGATCGGGTTCCGCACCGACCGGCAGGGCCGCCAGCAGATGCTCCCCAAGGAGGCCCTCATGCTGACGGGGGACGAGAACATCCTGGCCGTGGAGTTCATCGTCCAGTACAAGATCAAGAGCGCGAGAGACTACCTGTTCAACGTGGACGAGATCGAGGAGACCATCCAGAAATCGGCCGAGGCCGCGATGCGCGAGGTCATCGGGAAGAGCAAGATCGACGAGGCTCTGACCACCGGGAAGGCGCAAATCCAGCAGGATACCCAGACCTTGCTCCAGGGCATTCTGGATTCGTACCAGGCCGGCGTGCAGATCGCCGCGGTCCAGTTGCAGGACGTGGACCCGCCGGAGGCGGTCGTGGCGGCCTTCAAGGACGTGGCCAGCGCGAAGGAAGACCGGGAGAAGCTGATCAACCAGTCCCAGGGCTACCGGAACGACATCATTCCCAAGGCCAAGGGGGAAGCCGCGCAAGTCGTGAACCAGGCCAAGGGCTACGCCCAGGCCCGCCTCACGAGAGCGCAGGGCGAGGCCAACCGGTTTCTCCGGACCCTGAAGGAGTACAACCAGGCCAAGGACATCATCAGCAAGCGCATCTACATCGAGACGATGGAAGAGGTCCTGCCGGGCATCGAGAAGGTCATCGTGGACGGCAAGGCCGGGGACCGGCTGCTTCCCTTCCTGCCTCTGGAGCGGCAGCGCCAGGGGGCCAAGGCGCCGGCTGCCTCCGCGGAGAAGAAGGACTCGCCGTGAAGCAGAACCTCCTGATCGGAATCGGCGTCGTCCTGATCCTCCTGGTCGTGCTGGGGGCGTCGCCCTTCTTCATCGTGGACGTCACCCAGACGGCCATCGTGGTCCAGCTCGGGAAACCGGTCCGCACGATCACGCAGCCGGGGCTCCAGTTCAAGGCCCCCTTCATCCAGGAGGTGACCTATTTCGACAAGCGGCTGCTGGACTACGACTCCTCGGCGCAGGACGTGATCACTCAGGACAAGAAGACGCTCCTCATCGACAACTTCGCCAAATGGCGGATCATCAATCCGCTGAAGGTCTACCAGGCCTTCCAGACCCAGCGCGGCGCCCTTCGGCGGCTGGACGACATCATCTACTCCGAGCTGCGCGTCGAGCTCGGCCGGCACGACCTCTCGGAGATCGTCTCCAAGACCCGCGCGCAGATCATGGCGGTGGTGACCGAGCGGGCCAACGAGAAGGCCAAGGCCTACGGGATCGAGATCCAGGACGTGCGGATCAAGCGGGCGGACCTGCCCGAGCAGAACGAGAAGGCGGTCTTCGCGCGGATGCAGGCGGAGCGGGAGCGGCAGGCCAAGCAGTACCGGGCCGAGGGAGCCGAGGAGGCCCAGAAGATCCGGTCCGACGCGGAGAAGGACCGGGAGATCATCCTGGCGGAAGCCTATAAGACGGCGGAGGAGCTGCGGGGGGACGGGGACGCCAAGGCCTTCAAGATCTACGCGGAGGCCTACCGGCAGGACCCGAAGTTCTTCGAATTCACGCGCTCGATGGAAGCCTACAAGAAGACCTTCAGCACCAACTCGACGATCGTGATCAGCCCCGATTCCGAGTTCTTCAAGTACCTCAAGCAGCGCTGATTCCAAAACGATGAATGCGGAACGCAGAATGCTGCACTGACAGCACTCCCCCGTTCAGCGTTCATCTCACGAGAGTCCCACGATCTCTCCCGTCTCCGGGTCCAGGTCAATCCGTTCCCCGGACGGCACCCTGGGCAGCCCCGGCATGAGTTGAATCCCGGAGCAGACCGCGGTCAGGAAGCCGGCCCCGGCCAGGATGCGCAGCTCCCGGATCGGCAAGGTGAAGCCGGAGGGCCGGCCCTTGAGCGCCGGATCGTGAGACAGCGACAGGGGGGTCTTGGCCATGCAGACGGGAAAGCGGCCGAATCCCAGCTTCTCGGCCGTTTCGATCTGAGCCCGGGCCGACCCCTCGTACGCCACGCCGGCGGCCCCGTAGATCCGCCTGGCCACCGTCTCGATCTTCTGCGTGATCGGTGCCTCGTCGGGATAGAGCGGGGCATAGGTCGAAGGCTGCCGGCAGGCTTCGACCACCGCCCTGGCCAGTTCTTCCGCCCCCTTGCCCCCGTCCGCCCAGTGGGTGGACACGGCCGCGCGGGCGGCGCCAGCCGACAAGGCCCAGGTCCGCACGTATTCCAGCTCCTCCGCCGGGTCGCCCTTGAAGACGTTGATCGCCACCACCGCGGGAATTCCGAAAGCCTTCACGTTGGCGATGTGCTGCTCGAGGTTGGCGAGCCCCCTGGTCAGCGCCCCCCGGTTCGGGCCGGTCAAGCCGGGCGGGAGCGGCGACCCGGCCTTCACGACGCCGCCTCCCCCGTGGAGCTTCAAGGCCCGCAGCGTGGCCACGACCACCGCGGCGTCGGGGCGGAAGCCCGACGCGCGACACTTGATGTGGAAGAACTTTTCCGCGCCGAGGTCGCTGCCGAACCCGGCCTCGGTCACGGCATAGTCCGCGGTGCGAAGGGCGATCGCGTCGGCCAGGATCGAGCAGTTCCCGTGGGCGATGTTGCCGAAGGGGCCGGTGTGGACCAGGGCCGGCGTGCCCTCGAGAGTCTGGACTAGGTTGGGACAGAGGGCGTCCTTGAGCAGGGCCGCCATGGCGCCGGCGCATCTCAATTCTTCCGCATGTACGGCTTTTCCGTCCCTGGCCAGCCCGACTAGGATCCGGCCCAGCCGCTTCCGCAAGTCGGAGAGACCGGAGGCGAGGGCCAGGATCGCCATCACTTCCGAGGCCTCGGTGAGAACGAACTCCCCCGGCCGGTCCGCCTTGCCCTCCGAGCCGCGCAGGAGCACCCGGCGGAGCGCCCGGTCGCTCACCCCCATGACCCGCGGCCAGGCGATCCGAGCCGGATCCAGATTCAGGCTGTTCCCGTGGAACAGATGATTGTCCAGAAAGGCCGAGAGGAGGTTGTGGGCGGCCCCTGTCGCGTGGGCGTCGCCGGTCAGGTGGAGGTTGATGTCCTCCATCGGCACGACCTGTGCCCGTCCTCCTCCCGCGCCTCCCCCCTTCACCCCGAACACCGGCCCCAACGAGGGCTGGCGCAGCGTGACGACGGCCTTATGCCCCAACCGGCAGAGCGCCATCGCCAGACCGATGGAGGTCGTGGTCTTCCCCTCCCCGAGCGGCGTCGGATTGATGGCGGTGACGAGGACGTACCGGCCCAGCGGACGGCCGGCGAGGCGCCCGAGGACCGACAGGGACACCTTGGCCTTCCAGCGACCGTAGGGGATGATCTCGTCTTCACGGAGCCCGATGTCCTGGGCAACCTGTTGGATGGCGCGCGGCTTCACTGACCGGACAATGGCGAGATCGCTCACCTTGCTCTTCTCCCTCCCCCGTTCACGCTCTCCCCGGTCGAGGCGAAGCGGAGTATAGCACACCGGCTTGCAGGCGCCAGCGGACCGGAAGCAGAGCGGCCCGACGAGGGGAAATCGGCGAGCTGGGACAAGCCCGAGCGGGGAGCTTTCTCGAAAAGAGCGGGAACGGATTCGGAGCGGAGGGGACCGGTCAGTTGAGGATGTACCGGTGGGGATTCACGGGGCGGCTGTTGAACTTCACCATGTAGTGGAGGTGCGGGCCTGTGGACATGCCAGTGCTTCCCACCAACCCGATGAGGTCTCCGCGCTTCACCCGATGGCCGGTCTTGACCAGGACCTTGGCCAGGTGTCCGTATTGAGTTTCGACCCCGTACTGATGGTCAATGGCCACCATGTTGCCCATTTTGTTGTCAAAGCCGGTGGCCACCACCAGTCCACCAGCCGGGGCATACACCGGAGCGTTGGGCGGCGCGCCGATGTCCAACCCGTCGTGCATGGCCGGCTGGCCCGTGAACGGCGAGATTCTGACGCCGAACCCCGAGGTCACCCAGCCTTTCACCGGCCAGACGGAAGGGGTCGAGGCCCACCGGACGGTCCGCTCCCTGGCGACTTCAGACAGCTCTTCCAGGGACCGTTCCTGGGTCAAGGCCTCCCGTTCCAACCAGGCGATTCTCCGCCGCACCTGGGTGGCAAGGTCTATGTCCGGGGTCTGGTTTTCACCCGACAGTTGAAGCTCCGTCCGTCGGTTGGGCTCGGCCGGAGGCCCCCCGTCCGTTCCACCCACCCCCTCGCCGTTCAGAGGCGTTTCCTCTCCGCCCTGCCCGTTCAAATAGTCTTCCGGCTTGAGCGTCTCGATTCCCAGCATAACCCGGAGCTTTTCGTTCACTTCTTTCATGGCCAGGACCCGGCGTCGCAGATCCTCCAGGGCGGTCGCGAAGGAGCTCGTCTGCTCACGGGCGGTCACCAGCTCTTGGCGGATCGTCTGCAACTCCCACACTTCCCCCGTCTGGATCACATACTGGGCCATGAAGCCCAACTGGGCCAAGACCAACAGCATCCCGATCACGACCGCTTTGCGGACGATCGCTTTGGGAAGACTGAACCGGAGGGGACTGACCGTCGGCCCCCGAAAGATCACGATGGTGTAGGCGTCGCGTTCCCGGTCCATATCCGGCTCTCCTTAAAAAGGCCCCTGACCAGCGGGGGTTAGTCTACTGAACCCCCCTTCAAACGGTCAAGAATTATTCGCGTTCGCCAATTCCCTCAATTTTTCTTCGGCTTGCCGGTCATTTCGCTGATCCAGTCCAGGTAGTTGCCGGCCCCTTTTGCGAGTGGAACCGCGATGATCTCCGGTACCGAATAACTATGCAGGCTCTTCACGGCCTTTTCCAGTTGATCAAACAGCTCCATACGGGACTTCAGGATGAGCAAGGCTTCCTGCTCCTCGGCGACCTTCCCCTCCCACCGAAATACCGAGCGAATCCGAGGGATCACGTTGGCACAGGCAACCAGTTCTCCCTCGACCAGCTTTCGCCCGATCGTGACGGCCTCTTCCTCTGACGAGGCGGTAACGAATACGATGATCTGATCGGTCGCGTCAGCCATCCACAGGCTTCTCTATCGGAAGAAACTGAGCAACTTTTATGCTCGCGCTTCCCAAATTTCGCAATAACTTTCAGGAAAATCAACTCGTTACGTTGATTTATTGTGGCTGACTCCCCCCTCCACGAGGGAGTCTGTTCCATCCTGATTGGCTCATTTTCCGTCCCCTTCGTGCAAATTCTGCCTACCAGCCCGCCTGGATCGGTCCCTCTGGTCCGTCCGTTGACAGGCTCTGAAAGCGGGGCTTATCATACAGACGACCACCCGCATACAGGATACAGACGGAGGCACGGACATGGGCTTCACCATCACTCCCCATGAGTTGAAGGATCGTTTAGATAAAGGCGAGACGTTATGCCTGCTGGATGTGCGCGAGCCGTGGGAAAACTCTCTGGCGAAGATCGCGGGATCGGTCCTGATCCCGCTGGGCACGCTCCCGCAATCGCTGGATAGACTGGACCGGGAGGCCGAGATCATCGCCTATTGCCACCACGGGATGAGGAGCGCCGACGCAACGGGGTTCCTGCTCCAGCAGGGCTTCAAGAACGTCAAAAACCTGGTCGGAGGGATTGACGCCTGGTCGCTGCAAGTCGACCCAAGCGTCCCGCGGTACCGCTGATCCATCCAATAAACGCCCTTTCGATTCGTGAGTCTCCGGCTGGGACCGTTCACGTTCCCAGCCCGCGGAAATATTCCACGGTCCGGGCCAGGCCTTCCCGAAGCAGGACCCGGGGTTCCCATCCAAGTTCCCGCCGCAGTTTGCTGGAGTCCACGGAGCTGCGCAGCTGCTCTCCCTTTTTCGCCGGCCCGTGGAGCTCTTTGCAGCCCGGGTTGGTCAGATCCGCGACCAGCCGGAACAGATCGTTGATCGAGGTCTCTTCCCCCGTGCCCACATTGTAGGTCCCCTGGACATCCTTTCCTATCGCCGCCAAGTAGGCTTCGACCACGTCGTCCACGTAGACGAAATCCCGGGTCTGCCGGCCGTTTCCATTGATCACCGGCTGCTCACCGGCCAGGATCTTTTGGGCAAAGATCGCGACCACGCCGGCCTCCCCGTGCGGATCCTGGCGCGGCCCGTAGACATTTCCCAGGCGGAGGCTCACGGCTTGGATCCCGCTGAGTTGCTGGTAATAGGTCAGGTAATACTCGCCGGCGAGCTTACTGATCCCGTAGGGTGAGAATGGTTTCGTCGGATGGGTTTCCGGGGCCGGATAGACCTCCTGTTCTCCGTAAATGGCTCCGCCGGAAGAGGTGAAGACGGCCTTCCGCACCCCGTGCTGGACGGCCTGTTCGAGCACGTTGATCGTGCCGAGGACATTTACCTGCGCATCGAAAATCGGATCCTCGACCGACCGGCGGACGTTCATCTGGGCGGCCAGATGCATCAACATCGCCGGACGCTCCTTCCGGAATACCCGCTCCAGACGACTGCCCTGGATGTCCAGCTTGTAGAAGCGGGCGGCCCGGTTCAGGTTTCGCCGCTTGCCGGTCGAGAGGTTGTCCACCACCGCCACCTCGTGGCCCTCCTGGATCAGGCGGTCCACAAGGTGAGAGCCGATGAACCCGGCTCCCCCGGTCACCACGATCTTCATGCCATCCCTATCGCCATTCCCAACGCCACCGAAGAGCCCAGCCGATCGTTATCCGTCTGCACGCTACGTTGCTCTGGCCGAGTCCTCCGTCATGCGTCTGAGTCCGACCAGCACTTCCCGGTTGCCCTTCTGCCCCGGCACGGGGGAGTCCAGGACCCCGACCTGCGTCAAGGCCAGGCCGTCCGCACAGGCCAGGACCTTCTCGGCCGCCGCGCGGCGCAGCCGCTCGTCACGGACGATGCCGCCCTTGCCCACCAGTCCTCGGCCGACCTCGAACTGGGGCTTCACGAGGGCGATCACCCAGGCCGGATCGCCGAGAAACGGCGTCACGCAGGGCAGCACCAGCGTGAGCGAAATGAACGAGACGTCGATGACCGCCAGATCGATCGGCTCCGGCACGGCGGACCGCTCCAGGTAGCGGATGTTGCGCCGCTCCAGGACCGTGACCCGGGAATCCTGCCGCAGCCGCCAGTCCAACTGCCCGTATCCCACGTCCACCGCGTAGACCCGGCGCGCCCCCCGCTGCAGGAGACAATCGGTAAACCCGCCGGTGGAGGCGCCGACGTCCATCGCGACGAGGCCGGTCGGATCGATTCCGAACGCATCCAGCGCCGCCGCCAGCTTCCCCCCGCCGCGGCTCACGAACGGCGAGGCCCGGTGTGCGACCTCGATCCTGGCGTCGGCCGACACGAGCTTCGCCTGCTTGTCCACCGGGACGCCGTCCACCGTCACCGACCCGGCAAGGATCAATCGTGCCGCTTGCTCGCGGCTCGGCACCAGCCCGCGTACGACCAGCGCGCGATCCAATCGTTCGCGGGCCGGAGACGCCTTGCGGACCATAGTGGGTCGGGAAAGGCCGGACGAGCGGGCGCCCGTGGAGCCGCGCCGACTCGGCAGGCAGGTCAGGTGGACGGGGACGAATCGCCGGACTCTTCGTCGTCAATCGTAAAGGCACGGAGCCGCTTTTTGCCGTCCTTGTCTTGAATCAGCACCTCGACCTTCCGTTCCGCATCATCGAGCATCTTCAAGCAGGTCTTGGACAGTTTGACGCCTTCTTCGAAAATCTTCAGCGATTCGTCGAGCGACAGATCGCCTTTCTCCAGCTCCGCCACGATGGTCTCGAGCCGGGCCATGGCATCTTCAAACTTGATCGCAGCCACACGGACCTCCTCGTGAACGGCGCGCGCCGGCGAATCGGCGGACGCTATTATACCCTCACGGCCTCCGGGGTCAAGCGCTCAACGATCGGGCAGGACCTTGCGGACCGCGCAGAGCAACTGGCCCTCCGCGAGTCTCGCGCGCACCTCGTCCCCGATCGAGACGTCGGTCGCCCGCCGGACCACCCGGCCGTCCGGAACGGTCTGCACGATCCCGTAGCCGCGGGCCAGGATCGCCAGCGGACTCAGCCCGTCCAAGGCCAGGGCCAACGAACGCACCGCCTGGTGCCGGAGGGCCAGCGTGCCCGCCACGCTCCGCTCCGTGCGCTTCAACAGCTGCGGCACCAGCAGGAGCGCGCCTCGGATTCTGGCCAGCGGACTCGCCAGGCCCAACTCATGCCGGGATGCCACGAGCCGTTGCCGGAGTCCCAGAAGCGAATCCTGCACCGCATGCAAGAACCGGCCGGTGGCGTCGTCCAGCCGCTGCGCATGACGCTGGAGCGGCAGCACCCGGACCGAGAGGGTCCCTTCGCAAGCCTCGACCCGATGCCGGGCCAGGGTCAGCCACAGACGCATCGCCCGCTCCCGCCGCGAGCGGAGGTCCTCCAGGGTCTGGAACAATTCTTCCCGCACCGGCACCACCGCCTCCGCCGCAGCCGAAGGGGTCGGCGCCCGGTAGTCCGCCGCGAAATCGGCCAACGTGTAGTCGATCTCGTGCCCCACGGCGGACACCACGGGAACGAGCGAGGAGGCGATCGCCCGGACGACCGCCTCCTCGTTGAAGCACCAGAGATCCTCCCACGACCCGCCGCCCCGCCCGACGATCATCACGTCCACGAGACCGGAGGCGCCCAGCGTGCGGATCGCCTCCGCGATCCGCGGCGCCGCGTCGGCCCCCTGGACCGGAACGGGACAGATCACGACGCCCAGGGAGGGGCAGCGGCGCGCGAGCACGGCCAGCAAGTCCCGGACGGCGGCGCCGGTCGGAGAGGTCACCAGCCCCACCCGACGCGGCAGGAAAGGCAGCGGCCGCTTGCGGGCCTCGTCGAAGAGCCCCTCGCGCGCCAGCCTCTCCTTGAGTTGCTCGAACGCCAGTTGCAGGGCGCCGACGCCCTTGGGCTCCAGATAGTCCAGGATGACCTGGTACTCCCCGCGGGGCTCGTACACGGTGAGGCGGCCGCGCACGATGACCTGGAGACCTTCCCGGAGCGCGAAGCGGAGGCGCTGCGCGCCGGTCCGGAACAGGACCGCCCGGAGCTGACTGTCGGAGTCCTTCAGGGTGAAATAGAGGTGCCCGGAGGAGGGAGTCCGGAGGTTGGACACCTCGCCCTCGATCCAGACGTCGGGGAACTCCTGCTCGAGCCGGTCACGAACCAGCGCGGTGAGTTCGCTGACCGTGAGAATCCGCTTCGGCTGAGCGCCCGCGCCCATGCGGATACGATCACCTGCGACGCAAGCAGGCGGACGGGAGACTCCATCGCATGCGCCTGCCGATCATTCCGGGATCCGAAGCCGCTGGATGCTGACGGCCTTCCCGATCGCCCCGTCCAGCTCGATCAACGCCGCGCTGAAGACGGCCGGCCCGGAGGCGACCTCGAAGCGGCGCGGCATCTGCGTCAGGAACTTCTCGATGGCGAGCTCTTTCCTGATGCCGATCACGGAGTGGACCGGACCGGTCATGCCGATGTCCGTCAGGTAGGCGGTCCCCTTCGGCAGGATCTGCTCGTCGGCGGTCTGGACGTGGGTGTGCGTGCCGACCACCGCCGTCACGTCCCCGTCCAGAAAATGGCCCATCGCCATCTTCTCGGAAGTCGCCTCCGCGTGCATGTCCACGATGATCGCCCGCGTCTCAGCCTTGAGCTTCGCCACTTCCCGCCTGGCCGCCTGGAACGGGCAGTCCAGGGACGGCATGTACACCCGCCCCATCAGCTGCAGCACCGCGAGCCGCTCCCCGCCGGCCGTCTCCACCACCAGGCTCCCGCGTCCCGGGGCCCCGTCGGGATAGTTCGCCGGCCGCAGCAGCCTCGGCTCCCGCCCGATGAACTCCACAATCTCCTTCTTGTCCCACGCGTGGTTGCCGGTGGTGATCACCGAGAGCCCCAGATCGAACAGCTCACCGGCCAGCTCGGGAGTGATCCCGAACCCGCCGGCCACGTTCTCCCCGTTGCCGACGACCAGGTCGACGCCGTGCTGCGCGACGACCCTGGGAAGCGTGCGCGCGATCGCCCGCCGGCCCGGCTCCCCCACGATGTCGCCGATGAACAGAACTTTCATGGCTTCGCCCAGGCACGAGGTAAGGGACGCGGGGCGCGGGGCCAAAACAGCCTCGGCCCAGCCTCGCGCCTCGAACCTCGCACCCCACGCCTCACTTCGCGTAATCCACGTACCGGCTCTCGCGGATGACGGTCACCTTGATCTGGCCCGGGTAGGTCAGCTCCTGCTCGATCTTCTTGGCCAATTCCCGGGACATCAGCGCCGAATCGGCGTCGCTGATCTCGTCCTGCCGGACGATGACGCGGATCTCCCGGCCCGCCTGGATCGCGTAGGCCTTCTGCACCCCCTTGAACCCGGTCGCCAGGGACTCCAGCTTTTCCAGCCGCTTGACGTACGACTCGAGCGCCTCTCGCCTGGCCCCGGGCCTGGCCGCCGACAAGGCTTCCGCCGCCGCCACCAGCACGGTTTCCGGACAGATCGGCTCGACCTGCTCGTGGTGGGCGGCGATGGCGTTCACGACTTTCGGCGACTCCCCGTAGCGCTTGGCGATCTCCGCGCCCAGCATCGCGTGGGGCCCCTCCTCCTCGTGGCTGACCGCCTTCCCGATGTCGTGCAGCAGCGCACCCCGCTTGGCCAGCTTCACGTCCAGGCCCAGCTCGGCCGCCATGGTCCCGCAGATGTACGCGGCCTCACGGGCGTGGTAGAGGTTGTTCTGCCCGTAGCTGGTCCGGTATTTCAGCTTGCCCAGCACCTTGACCAGCTCGGGATGGAAATCCGCGAGCCCCACCTCGAAGATGACCTTCTCCGCCTCTTCCACCATCAGCTTGTCGAGGTCGGTCTTGACCTTTTCGACGATCTCCTCGATGCGGGTCGGGTGGATCCGGCCGTCCTGCATCAGCCGCTCCAGCGAGACCTTGGCGATCTCCCGGCGCAGGGGATCGAATCCGGACACGATGACCGCCTCCGGCGTCTCGTCGATGATCAGGTCGATCCCCGTGGCCGCTTCGATCGCCCGGATGTTGCGCCCCTCCCGCCCGATGATGCGGCCCTTCATCCCGTCGTTGGGAAGCGGCACGACCGAGATGGTCGCCTCGGAGACGTAATCTCGCGTCACCCGCTGGATGGACCGGGCGATGATCTCCCGCGCCTCCCGCTCCGCATTCTCCTTCGCCTCGTCAATGATGCGCTTGGCAGCGCCGGCCGCCTCGAGCCGCGCCTCGCTCTCGATTTCGCTCAACAGCTGGCGCTTGGCCTCCTCGACCGTCATGCCGGCGACCCGCTCCAGCGCCTCCCGATGCTCCTTGACAGCCCGATCGCAGGCGGCCTCCTTGGCGGCAATCGCCTCGTCGCGCTTCGCCAAGGCCTGCTCGCGTTTCTGTATCTCGGCTTCGCGCTTGTCGACGGTGGCGGTCTTGCGGTCCAGATTTTCCTCGCGGGAGAGCAGCCGCTTCTCCTGCGAGGCAAGCTCCGACCGCTTCTCCTTCTCCTCCTTTTCAAGCTCGGCCTTGGCCTGAAACAGCAGACCCTTGGCTTCCAGCTTGGCTTCCTTGACGAGATTCTCCGCCTCCCGTTCCGCTCCCTGGAGAACCTGTCGCGCCTGCTCTTCGGCCTGGCTCCGGCTGGCGGCCAAGGCCTTCCTCCGGAGCGCGGCGGCGACTCCGATCCCCACGAGCGCGCCCAGGAGCGCGACGATCCCGTAGATGACAACGGTCGTTAGAATGGTCTCCACCCCCTTTTGGCAGAATCAGGGCAATCCGGGAGCTGGATAAGAAACAGGAGGTCAGCGGACCGAAGCAGGACGGGCTCGGACGCCCGCCGTCGTAGCGGATCAGACCGTGGGACGAGGCACGAAGGACAACCGACGGCTGAACGAGTCGAGTCGAGGGGGACGAGGCCGACCCCTTGGATACGCGCGAGGTCTCGCCTCTCTCACGAGAGCCAACTGGCGATCGGGCGTCGGATCCGGACGATCAGGCGTCGCCCGATCGGCTTCCCCCGCCCACCTTGGCCAGCCCCACCAGCCGGCCTCAAATGGCGCTCGGCCGGCGGGAACTCCTAGCAGCACTGTCTTTCCCCACTCAACGATCCAGCGTATCACCGACAACTGCATCATCTTCTCGTTCGAAACAACCGTCAATGCGTTATCCCGTCTCCTTGCGAAGCCACGCGGTCCAACCTGCATCGGGGCTTCCTGTGATTCCTGCCCAGGCTCCCCAAGTCAGTGTGAACGTACCGTAGCAGATACGAACGAGCAATGCAAGGGCTTCTCCCGCCGCGCACCCCGCTCAGCGGCGGTGAGCCGGCTCCAACTGCTCGTCGATGGATTCCAGCAGGCTCAGGGCGCGTCGCTCGACCGCCGCCCCCTCCTGTTGGCGGATCTGCTCGGCCTGAAACAGCTGATGCGCGATGTTGATGGCGGTCAGCACGGCCAGCTTGACGGGGGTCGCGGTCTTCATGCCGCTGGCGAGGCTGCGCATCTGCTCGTCCACGTGAGCCGCCACCCGTCTGATGTACTCTTCGTCCGCGTCCCCTCGGATCACATACCGCTGGCCGTAGATCTCCACCTGTGAGGTCCTCAAGACGCCACCTCCTTGGATTGCTCCATGCACTCCAAGACGTCCAGCTCGCCCAACACCTTTTCGATCCGCGAGCGGATATCGTCCCGCTCGTCTTCCCACCGTCGGTTCGATTCCTCCTGCTTGAGGAGCTGCTGTCGTGCCGACCGCAGCTCTCCCTCTAACGCAGTGTTGGCGCGTTTGAGCGATTGAACCAGCTCGACCAGGCTCCGCACCCGGGCCTCCAGGGCATCCATCTTATCCAGTGCCATCCGTCCTCCTCTTCTCAGCTCTCAGCCATCAGCAGTCAGCTTTGACCGCCGGTCGGCAACTGACTGCTGATCGCTGTCGGCTTCTTATAGAAGCCTCAGCAGACCTTGTCAAGGAAGCGGGGCCCGCAGGCGGCGCCGCCGAGCCGGCGATATTCGCGGTAGCTGCGGAGCACCCGTTTGACGTAGAGCCGGGTCTCCTGGTAGGGGATCAGCTCCACGAACTCGTCCGCGTCCCTGGCCCCGTTCTTGGCGATCCAGCCGGTCACGGCCTGCGGTCCGGCGTTGTAGGCCGCCACCGCGTGCATGACGTTGCCGGAAAACTGCTGGAGCAACTGCTCCAGGTAGCGGACGCCCACCCGGATGTTGGTTTCCTGATCGAACAGTTCGTCCCGGCCGACCGCGGCCATGCCCCGCCGTCTGGCCACCGCCTGGGCCGTGTCCGGCATCACCTGCATGAGCCCCACCGCCCCCACGCGCGAGACGGCCCGCGGATCGTACTGGCTCTCCTCGCGGATGATCGCGGCCGCCAGGTAGGGATCAACGAGCCCGCCGGCGTTCTCCCGGATCGTGGGCAGGTAGGCGGTCGGATAGGCGACGGGCCAGAGCGCGAGCGGCACCGCGTCCCCGCCCCGCTCCAGCGCGTCCTTGAAATACAGCCGCGCCAGCCTGAGGGCCTGGTAGTGGGCGCCCGCCTCGCTGAGCAGGGAGGAGAGGGCGACCAGTACGTCGCGATCACGGGCGTAGCGCTCGACGAGGGAGCCCCATTCCCTGGCCGCTTCCTGATCCAAACCGAGGAGCTTCAACTCCGCGGCCCGGCGAGCATGCACGTCGTGCAGGAGCGGGCTTCCGTCCGCCAGCGCCGGAGGCCCCGAGACCGGCACCGGCTCCCCCGTCGAGGCGTCGACGCGGGATCGGGCGAGCTGACAGTAGTACGTGTAAGGGTAGCGGCGGCAGAGCTGCCGGTAGAGCTCCGCGGCCTTGGCCTCGCTCTGGCGCTCGCGGGCTCGTCCGGCCCAGTATAGGGCCCGAGGAGCGAGCTGCCCGTCATCCTTGCTCGCGGCCAGATCCTGGAGCGTCTCCACCGCCTCGCGGTAGCGCCCAGTCCGATAATGGATCCAGCCGATCCGCCAGAGCGCCTCGGCACGCTGGCCGGCCGCGGCGTCCGCCTGCGCCACCGATCGGTAGTGCTGGATCGCCGGCTCCCACTTGCCCTGGTCGTCGTACCAGTTGGCGACGAAGCCCAGGACCGTGGCCTTCTGTTCACCCGACGCGGACACGCGCCCCAGGGACTGGGAGAGGGCGACCAACTGCTCCCCGTCTCCCTGCCGCAGATGGACCCGGGCCAGCCAGACGGCCGCTTCGCCCGACTCGACGGCCCGTTCGGCCACCAGCTCCTGAAACACCCGTCGCGCCTGGTCATACCGCTTCAGCCGCACGAGCGCGATCCCCAGCTTGAGCTTGCCCTCGCCCCGCCGGGGATCGTTCGGCGCGGCGGCGAGGAACTTCTGCAGATCCGCAACCGCCTCCTCGTGGAAGGACAGGGCCAGATACGCCTGGGCCCGCCCGAAGAGGTCGTCGGGGGACGGGCGCCACGAGCCGCCGGTCACCTTGCCCAGACGAACTTCCGCCTCACGCGCTTCCTGGGTGTGAGGGTAGCGGGCCCAGAGCTGTAGGAGCGCCGTACGCGCCTCCTCCGGCTGACCCGCCTGGATCTGACAGTCGGCCAGGTTCAGCAAGGCCCCGGGGGCGGCCGGGTCCTGGGGGACCGCCGACACGGCGCGGGCCAGCCAGTCCACCGCCCGCGCGCACTGGGCGGCCTGATACCAGGCCGCGCCGGCCCGATAGGCCACGCGAGGACCGAGCAGGGTATCCGGCACGGCCTCCGGGATAAACTCGAACAGGACCGCCGCGCGAGCCGCCTCACCCAGGCGCAGCAGCGATTCGGCCATCCAGAGCCGGACGTAATCCTCGATCACGGGCAGGTCCCGTTGCGCGGCCCGCAGGAACCGGACCGCGTCGGCCGGATCCCGATCGGTCAGCAGGACGCCCATCAGGAGTCCCGCACGCCTGGCCCAGACCGATCCGGGATGCCGCTCCCGAACCAGTTCCAACCGATCCAGTGCCGCCCGGACCCGGTCTCCGTTCACCGTGCCGGTCGAACCGGTAGAGCCAGCGAGGGCCACGGCGTCACGATAGCAGGGCTCAGGGGTTTCGCAGACGGACTCACCGGAGTCGGGCACGGCGGAAACGGAACCGGAGAAGAGGAGGCAGGCGGCAAGCACAAAGAAGGCGGCACTCACGCGCAATCGGAACCGCGCGGCTGATAGGCCCCGGGTCATGGAGGACGAACTAGTCGTAACGTCCATTATACCAACGTGATGCCGTGAAGCCAACGGACCACCGTCCGCTCACGACGCCGCGTCCGCGCCTTGTCCCCCGATCAAACGCTGTGATAGGCTGCATGAAACGGCTTTCGGCTCTCGGCACTCGGCTTCCCCTCTCCTTTTGTACGATGCGCACAACGGTCAGCCAGCCAGTCGCCCCGCCGTCCTCATCGGTCAACCTCCTGGCCCTCGACCGTGAGGGGATGGAGCGGCTCGTCCGTGATCTGGGCTGGCCCAGGTATCGGGCGCAGCAAGTTCTCCGTTGGCTGTATCGGAGCCGGGCGAGAGACGTCCGGGAGATGACGGACCTCTCCACGGACGAGCGGACCAGGTTGCAGGCCATCACGACGGTCAGGCGGGCCGCCGACTGCCGGGTTCTGCAATCGGCCGACGGCACCAAGAAATTTCTCCTCCGCCTCGAGGACGGCCTCGCGGTGGAGAGTGTTCTGATCCCGGAGGAAGGCCGCCTGACCCTTTGCGTCTCGACGCAGGTCGGCTGCACGCTGGACTGCGGCTTCTGCCTGACCGGCCACATGGGTTTGAAGCGGAATCTGAAGGCCCACGAAATCGTCGAGCAGGTGCTGACGGTTCAGGACCGGCTGGAATCGGACGAGTCGCTGTCCAATCTGGTCCTCATGGGCATGGGCGAGCCGCTGGCCAACCTGGACGCCGTTGCGGACGCCGTTCGCCGGCTGACCGACGACGCGTGGGGCGTGGGCATCCCGGCCCGGCGCATCACCCTCTCCACGGCCGGGCTGGCCTCCCGTCTCAAGGAGGTCGCCCCCCTGGGCGTCAACCTCGCGGTCTCCCTGAACGCCACGACCAACCAGCAGCGGGACCGGCTCATGCCGGCCGTCAACAGGCTGCATCCGCTGGAAAAATTGCTGGCCGCCTGCCGGGCCTATCCTCTGCCCCCGCGCCGACGCCTGACCTTCGAGTATGTCCTGCTGGCCGGCGAGAACGACAGCGAGCCGGACGCCAAGCGGCTCGTGAAGCTCCTGGCCGGGCTCCGGTGCAAGGTCAACCTCATCCCGTTCAACGAGTTTCCCGGCAGTCCCTACAGGCGGCCGGCGGAAGCGGCGGTCCTCCGCTTCCAGTCCGTGCTGAAACGGGCGGGCATTCCGACCTTCATCCGCAAGAGCAAGGGACGAGACGTGTTGGGGGCCTGCGGGCAACTCGGAGACGTACCCGCGGACCGCCCCGAGCCGGTCGTCTTGACACCGGCAGGAGCCGATTGCTAGGTTCCTCCGCATGGCCTTTCGTTCACGCATCGCCGGGTCGCTCCCGCTCCTGTCCATCTCCGTGCTCATCGCGCTTGTCAGCGTCTCCCTGATCCACCCGGCGCCGACGGGGGCGGTCGAGCCCAAGGAATTCGTCCTCGCGAACGGGCTCAAGGTCCTGATCGCCGAAGTCCCCAAGGCGCCGGTCGCCACGATCCAGATCTGGTACAAGGTCGGCTCGCGGAACGAGGTCATGGGGCGCGCCGGCCTGTCCCACATGCTGGAGCACATGATGTTCAAGGGGACCCCCAGGCACGCCAAGGGGGTGTTCTCCCGGACGATCCGTAAGAACGGGGGGAACGACAACGCCTTCACCAGCCAGGACTTCACCGGCTATTTCGAGAACCTGGCGGCCGACCGGGTCGAGCTGGCGCTGGAGATGGAAGCGGACCGGCTCCGCGGCCTGCTCCTGGACGACAAGGAGTTCCAGCTGGAGCGGGAGGTCGTCAAGGAAGAGCGGCGGCTGCGGACCGAGGACGACCCGCAGTCCTTCCTGGTCGAATCGCTGTTCGCCCAGGCCTTCATGGTCCACCCCTACCACTGGCCGATCATCGGGTGGTTCTCCGACCTGAACGCGATGACGCGGGAGGACCTCAAGCGCCACTACGACACCTACTACGTTCCGAACAACGCGACGCTGGTCGTGGTCGGAGACGTCAAGGCCGACGCGCTGCTGCCCACGATCAAGCGGCTGTTCGAGCCGATCCCGGCCCGGCCCGTGCCGCCGCCGCAGATTCCGGCCGAGCCGGAACAGCGGGGCGAGCGGCGCATCATCGTGAAGCGCGAGGCCCAGCTCCCGTTCGTGATGGTCGGGTATCGCGTGCCGAACTATACGGACGCGGACTCCTATCCGCTGACGATCCTGGAATCGATCCTCTCTTCCGGCAAGAGCTCGCGCCTCTACCGGAGCCTCGTCTACGAACAGAAGAAGGCGCTGGCCGTCGGCGCCGAGTACAGCCTGCTCCAGGCCGACCCCGAGCTCTTCTACTTCTTCGCGGTCGTGAAGCCGGGCGAGAAGGTGGAGGACGTGGAGCAGGCCCTCTACGGGGAAATCGAGAAGATCAAGGCGGAGCCGCCGACGGCCGCCGAGCTCCAGCGCGTCAAGAACCAGATCGAGGCCTCCCACATTTTCGGGCAGGACTCCAACTTCCGCCTGGCCATGCTGTGGGCTCAGGCCGAGTCCATCGGGGCCGGCTGGCGACACGCAGACCGCTTCCTGGAGCGGATCCGGAACGTGACGGCGGAGGACGTGCAGCGGGTGGCCCGTCGCTATTTCGCCGAGGACGCCCGCACGGTCGGCATCCTCCTCCCCGTCCCGCCCAAAGACTCGACCGCGATGATGAGCGAGGCCCGCTGATGGCCCGCAACCAGCGCGCAGCATGCAGCACGCGGAAGGCGGCCCGTCTGCTGGTCAGCCTGCTCCTGACCCTCTCTTGCTTCGCGTTCCGAACTGAATCGGCCCAGGCCGCCGAGATCAAGCCCGTCCGGTTCGTGGAGCCGAACGGGCTGACCGTGCTGGTCCTGGAGCAGCACTACGTCCCGATCGTCCAGATCCAGGCGCTGGTCAAGGCCGGATCGGCCCAGGATCAGGCCGAGAAGGCCGGCTTGGCCAACCTCGTCGCGAGTCTGCTGGACGAGGGCACCGCCACGCGGACGGCCGAGCAGATCGCCGAGCAGATCGAGCTCGTCGGCGGCTCGCTGGCCGCCAGGGCCACCGACGATTTCACGACCGTCTCGGCCCGGGTGCTCAAGAAGGACACGGAGCTGGGGTTCGAGCTGCTGGCCGACGTGCTGCAGCGCCCCTCCTTTCCGGAGAAGGAGCTGGAGCGGGTCCGCAGCCAGATCCTCGGCGAGATCCAGAGCGAGAAGGACGAGCCGACCACGATCGCGGCCAAGGCGTTCGACCAGCTCGTGTTCGCGGACCATCCCTACCGCTGGCCGGTGAACGGCATGGAGGAGACCCTGCCGAAGATCGCCAGGGCCGATCTCCAGCAGTTCTTCGCCGAGGAATACGTGCCGAACCAGACGATCCTGGCGATCGTGGGGGACGTCACGCTGGAGCAGGCGCGCGGGCTCGTGGCCAAGCACTTCGGCGCCTGGAAGCGGGGGGACAGGCCGGCGCGCGCGACCGGCCATCCCCGGCCGATCGACAAACCGGTCGTCCGGCTCATCGACAAAGACCTGACACAGGCGACGATTCTGCTCGGCCACCTCGGCATCAGCCGCACGAACCCGGACTTCTACGCGGTGACGGTCATGAACTACATCCTGGGCGCCGGCGGGTTTTCCTCGCGCCTCATGGATTCGATCCGCGACAACCAGGGCTTGGCCTACGGCGTGAACAGCACGTTCAACGCGAGCCTCATGCCGGGCTCCTTCATGGTGAGCCTCCAGACCAGGAACGAGACGGCCAACCAGGCCATCGCCGGCGTGCTGAAGGAGCTGCACGGCATCCGCAACGGTCCGGTCACGGACGAGGAGCTGGCGGACGCGAAGGCCTACCTGATCGGGAGCTTCCCCCTCCGCCTGGACTCCACCGCCAAGCTGGCCGACGTGCTGAGCCTGGTGGAGTTCTACAACCTCGGGCTCGACTACTTCGCCGAGTATCCCCGCTGGATCGAGCGGGTCACGAAGGAGGACGTCCTGCGGGTCGCCAAACAGTACATCCATCCCGACCACTACGCCCTCGTCGTGGTCGGGAACCTCAGCAAGGCGAAAGTCAACAACAAACCGTGAGGCGAGAGCGGGCCCCATGCTCGCGACGAAACACCAGCGGCTCCGGCAACTCGTGCGGGAGATGGGCTCGGTCCTCGTAGCCTACTCGGGCGGGATTGACAGCACGCTGGTCCTCAAGGTCGCGCACGGGGTGCTGGGGCCGCGGGCCGTCGCCGTCACGGCCGTGTCCCCCACGTTCCCCCAACTCGAGTTGGACGCAGCCAAGCGGGTGGCCGCCGAGATCGGCGCGCGCCACCTGATCATCGAGACGGATCAACTGCAGATCCCCGACTTCGTCCGCAACGACGCGACCCGCTGCTACCATTGCAAGACGGACCTCTACGAAGGGTTGGAGAAGCTGCGGCGGGACCTGGGTCTGGAGGGGATCGCGGACGGCACCAACCTGGACGATCTGGGCGACGAGCGCCCGGGCCTGGTGGCGGCCAGGGAACGCGGGGTCCGGAGCCCGCTCGTGGAGGCGGCCCTGTCCAAGGCGGACGTCCGGAACCTGGCCAGAGACCTCGGCCTGCCGAACTGGGACAAGCCGGCCGCCGCCTGCCTCTCGTCGCGGATCGTGCGCGGCCTCCCGATCACGAAGGAGAAGCTGACCAGGGTCGAGCAGGCGGAGGAAGTCCTGTACCGGGAGGGATTCCGGCTGGTCCGGGTGCGGGACCGCGGAGACGCGGCTCGGATCGAAGTGGCGAGCGACGAGATCCCGAGGCTGACCGAGGAGGATCGCGGCGCCCGCGTCAGCGCCAGGCTCAAGGAGCTGGGCTTTCGATCCGTGACGGTGGACCCGGAAGGATACCGACGCGGCGGGGGGAACTCGTGAGACGTGAAACGTCAGACGCGACGGGTAAAGAAGCGTCAGAGGAGTCCTACCGGTCACCCGTCACGCGTCACCTGTCCCGGTGGCTGCCGGCGACCGCCTGCAGGGCTTCTTCGGCGAGGCGGCGGTGGTCCGCATCGCTCAAGCTCCGCTCCACCACCTTCTCCGCCACCAGCAGGGCCAACTCGGTGGTCTGATTGCGGATCTCCTGGACCGCCTTGCGACGCTCGTGGTCGATCTCGCGCTGGGCGTCCCCCTTGATCCGCTCGGCCTCGGCCTGGAGACGCTGCTCGTTCTCCTCCAGCAACCGTTGCGCCCGCTCCCGCGCCTGCGCGATCACCGCCTCGGCCTCCTTCGAGGCCGCCTGCAGCTTGGCCTCGTACTCGCGCATCTGGCGCTCCGCCTCGGCGCGGTGCCGCTCGGCCTGCTCCAAACTCTCCCGGATTTTGCGCTCGCGCGTCTCCAGCGTCTCCAGGATCGGCGGGAAGGCGTACTTGTACAATACCCACAGGAGGATGCCGAAGGAGACGACCTCCCAGAAGATCAGCGAGGAGAAGAACTGCGACTCAAATTGTGGCATGGACCAACCCAACGCAGAACGATGAACGATGAACGCTGAATCAATTCATCATTCAACATTCAGCACTCAGCGTTTTATTTGCGGAGCCCCATGATGATGAACGCGATGACCAGCCCGTACAGGGCGATCGCCTCGACCAGCGCGAAGCCGATCCACATGTACTTGCCGACCCGCCCCTCCGCCTCCGGCTGACGCGCCACCGCCTCGATCATCTTGCCGAAGATGTAACCGATCCCCACGCCGGCGCCGGCGAAGCCCGCCGCCGCCAATCCCATGCCCAACAGTGCCGATGCTGCGGAATCCATTGTCTTTTGATCCTCCCTTGAGTAGCTAAGAGCTGATGGCCAAGTACCCGTTGCCGCTCCGATGCAACGGGTGATGCGGGCGGCTCTCGTTAATGCGCATGCGCGTCATGCCCGTGCAGGTGCATCGCGTCTCCCAGATACACGCACGTGAGCACCGTGAAGATGTAGGCCTGGATGAAGGCGATGCCGACTTCGAGCGCGTTCATCGCGATCGTGAACGCGAACGGCAGCCACCCGATCAGGAGCCCGCCCGTGATGGCGAGGCCGAAGAGCACGCCCAGAATCACGTGTCCCGCCGTCATGTTCGCGAAGAGCCGGACCGCCAGCGAGATCGGCCGGGCAAGCTGGCTGATCAGCTCGATCGGCATCATCAGGGGCAGCAGCCAGCCGGGCGTGCCCGGCGGCACCAGGATTCCCAGAAATTTCACGCCGTGGAGCAGAAAGCCCAGCACCACGCTCATCGCGTAGACGGTCAGGGCAAACGCCCCGGTGACCACGATCTGGCTGGTGACCGTGTAGGAGCCGGGAATCAGCCCGAGCAGGTTGCAGAAGAGGATGAACACGAAGAGCGTCGCCACGAACGGGAAGAACCGCATCCCATCCTTCCCCATCGTGTCCAGGATGATGCCGCGGATGAAATCCACCAGCAGCTCGGCCAAACTCTGAAGCTTCCCGGGCACCAGCCGCCGCGCCGCGCCGCCCCTGATCAGCAGGAACGCCGCCAGCCCGACCACCACCCACATCATGATCACGGCCTTGTTGATGGACAGGTCAAAGCCGAACAGAGAGATGTGGAGCAACTGGTGGAGCTCAAACGGGTGTAACGGACTTTCCATGTCCACCAACTTTAGTTGCCTATTGCGGCCAGCGCTGGGCCGCCCGATAAGCGCCCCGGATCCCCGCCGCCAGGCCCAGGATCAACCCCACCACGAGGCCCCAGGGCGACGAGGCAAACAGGTAGGTATCCGTCAGCCAGCCGAGCCCGCCTCCGACGATCAACGAGGCCAGCAACTCGGTCCCGATCCGGACCGCCTGCCCCAACCCCGCATAGAACGGATCGCTCGAGGGCGGCATGCCTAACAACGCTGAATGCAGAACGATAAACGCTGAATGTCTGCTGTTCAGCACTCAGCACTCATCGCTCTGCATTGCTTTGCAAAAGCGCGCTATTCAATCAAACAGACGGTGGAATTGTCAAGGGAGAGGATGCCCTGGTCTCCCCGATCCTGCCTGTGGTACAACGAGCGCATGATTCGCCCGTCGCGCGCCAGATTCCTCCGGGCGGAGCGGCCCGAGCCGCTGGCCGTCGCTTTGCCGCTGCCGGAAGCCGACGCCTTCGAGCTCCACGGGAGAATTGCCGCACCGGGCCGGCCCTCGTTCCTGCTCGAGAGCGGGAAGGGCAGCGGGCCGATCGCGCGCTATTCGTTTCTGGGGAGCGATCCCTACCTCGTCTTGACCGGAAAGGACGACCGCTACGAAGTACGGCGCCACGACGAGCCGACCCGGCACAAAGGCGATCCGTTCGACGCCCTCGCGTCGCTCCTGCGGGCCTCGCGGATGCCCAGGCCCGAGGGTCTGCCCCCCTTCTTCGGCGGGGCGGTGGGCTACCTGAGCTACGACCTGATCCGGCGTTTCGAGCACCTGCCCGAGCGGGCCCGCGACGACCTCGCCGCGCCGGACCTGTCCTTCGGGTTCTATGATCTCGTCGCCGCGCTGGACCACCGGGAGCGCACGCTCCATGTGATGTTTGCCCCGCCGCTCGGCCGGCTGCTCGGCGAGCCGCGGGAGAAGCTCTATCGGGAGGGGTGCGACCGCCTGGCCGAGTTCGAAGCCAGGCTCACCGCGCCCAGACCGGCCTTCGTTCCTGCTACGGCTCCGACTCCCCTGACCATCGAGCCCGACCAGTCGCGCGAGGCCTACATGGATCGGGTGCGTCAGTGCCAGGAGTTCATTCGCGCCGGCGACATCTACCAGGCCAACCTCTCGCACCGCTTCACCATGGGCCTAAGCCCAGCCGACGGTTCTCCTCCTCGTGAGTCGGCCTCCTCGCTCTACGCCCGGCTCAGGCTCGTGAATCCCTCCCCCTTCTCAGCCCTGTTGCTGTTTGAGGACCTCTGTCTGGTGGGCTGTTCTCCGGAGCGCCTGGTCCGCCTGGAAGGCCGGCGGGTGGACACGCGCCCGATCGCCGGCACCAGGCCGCGCGGGCGGAGCCTGCCGGAGGACCGGCGGCTGGCGGAGGAGTTGCTGACCAACGAGAAGGAACGGGCGGAGCATTTGATGCTGCTGGACCTCGAACGGAACGACCTGGGGCGCGTCTGCCGTTACGGGACGGTCCGTGTGGACGAATTCATGGTCCTCGAGCGGTATTCGCACGTGAGCCACATCGTGTCCAACGTGACGGGCGCCTTGCGCGACGGGCTCGACGGGTTCGACCTGATCCGGGCCGTGTTTCCCGGCGGAACGATCACCGGCGTGCCGAAGATCCGCTGCATGGAGATCATCGAGGAGCTGGAGCCGGTCCGGCGCGGGCCCTACACCGGTTCGCTCGGGTACCTGGGCTGGTCCGGCGACCTGGACCTGAACATCGTCATCCGGACGCTGGTGCTGGCCGGCAGCCGCGGGTCCCTGCAGGTCGGCGCCGGGATCGTCGCGGACTCCGACCCGGCCCGCGAATATGACGAGACGCTCTACAAAGCCGAAGCGCTCCTGAAGGCATTGAGAGAAAGTTAGATTCGTTGTTCGTGAAGCGTCGTTCGTATTTCGTTCCGGAAGCTTGGAATTGGACGCTTCACGAGATACGCTTCACGGTCTCAAGCTATGTGGGTGTACCTGAACGATCGGTTCGTGGACCGGAAGGCGGCCGTGATCTCGGTCTTCGACCACGGGTTCCTGTACGGGGACGGAGTCTACGAGACCCTCCGCTCCTACGACGGCCGGTTGTTCAGGCTCGATCAGCACCTGGCCAGGCTGTTCCGCTCGGCCCGCGCGATCGGGCTGACGATCCCCATCGGCGAGCGGGACTGGCCGACGATTTTGAACGAGGCGATCCGTCGCAACGGCCTGCAAGACGCGCACGTCCGCATCACCGTCTCGCGCGGCGAAGGGGAGATCGGCCTGGACCCGGCGCTCTGTCCCCATCCGACGGTGGTCGTCATCGCCAAACCCCTGCCGACTTACCCGGCCCGCTTCTACGAAGAGGGCGTCGAGCTGGCCATCGCGTCGGTCCGCCGGAACCCGGCCGCGGCCCTGCCGCCCCAGATCAAGTCCCTGAACTTCCTGAACAACATCCTGGCCAAGCGGGAGGCGACGCGGTCCGGGGCCTTCGACGCCTTGATGCTGAACGTCGAGGGCCACCTGGCGGAATGTACGACCAGCAACCTGTTCTTCGTTCGGGACGGCCGGCTCTGCACCCCCGCCGGGGACTGCGGCATCCTGGACGGAATCACCAGGGAAGTGGTCCTGCTGCTGGCCCGCGAGAACGGGATGCCGACGGAAGAAGGCCGGTACCCGGCCGAGGCCCTCGGCCGGGCGCAGGAATGTTTCCTGACCAATACCTCGATGGAGATCATGCCGGTCCGGGCGATCAACCGGCATCCGGTCGGATCGGGCAAGCCGGGCCCGCTGACCCTCGGCCTCCGCTCCCTGTTCCGCGCCAACGTTTCGCGCTTTCTCAGCCCCGCTTAGACCGGAACGTCCCGCCGTCAGCGGCCGGCCATCTGCGCCCCGCCCGCGCGCTCAAGTCTTCGCCATGCCAAGCCGATGGGGAGATGGAGCGATTTTCTGGACAGGCCGGAGGGGCAGTGCTATGGTCGTGGCCATGCCGGATGGAAGGCTCAAACGGATCGCGCGAAGGGCCGGGCTGACGGCGGCCTCCCTGGCCGTCCTGGCCCCCTGCCTGATCGGAGTTCCCTCGTCGGCCCGGGCGGGAGACCTCTACCGTTACGTGGATGCGAACGGGACGATCCACTTCACCAACGTTCCGACCGACGCGCGGTACAAGCGGATCCGCAAGGACGCGATGCTGCCTCGCCTCGGCTTCGTCCGCCGTCCGCTTTCGCCGAACCGGTGGGAGGGCGCGATCGCGCGGCAGGCCCGGCTCCACCGTCTCGACCCGGCCCTGGTCCGGGCCGTCATCAAGGCCGAGTCCGACTTCGACCCGTCCGTCGTGTCGCGGGCCGGGGCCATGGGCCTCATGCAACTCATGCCCGACACCGCGCTGGCCCTGAACGTCCGCAATCCCTACGACCCGGAGCAGAACATCAGCGGCGGCGTCCGCCACCTGCGCTACCTGGTGGACCGGTTCAACGGCAACCTCCCGCTCGCCCTGGCCGCCTACAACGCGGGCGAGAACCGGGTCGAACGGCACCGGGCGCTCCCGCCCATCCAGGAGACGCGGGACTACGTGAGCAAGGTGCTCCGCCTCTACCGGGACTTCCGCCGCGACGAGGCCGGCCCCATGGCCCTGCTGAGCTCCCTCACCGTTTCCCCGCGGCGGCCCGGCTCGACGCCGCTGGCGTTCGCCGCCGATCCGACCCGCTGACCAGTTCCGCCGGCTCCAGCCGGCTGTGCTGATTCCACCCGGGACGGCGGCTGTCCGGAAAATCCGCCCGATAGTGCGCGCCGACGCTGTTCTCCCGCCAGAGCGCCGCCTCCGCAATGCAATGGGCCACCTGCACGAGATTCTTGACCTCCAGGTCGAGGCGTGAGCCAAACGGCCGGTCCACCAGCCGCGCCCAGCGCGACAGCTGTGCGGTCGCGCTGACCAGAGACTCGCGGGTCCGGACGATTCCCACCTTGCCCCACATCACCCGACGCAGCGAGCTCCGGAGCTTGTCGGCCTCCTTCAGGATTTCCAGCGGACCGCCGTCCAATTCCGACAGGGACGGCACGCGGGCGGGAAGCCGGCCGGCCCGATGGGCAAAGGCCGACGCGGCCACGGCGGCCCGCGCCCCGAACACCAGCCCTTCGAGGAGCGAATTGCTGGCCAGCCGGTTGGCTCCGTGCACCCCGCTGCAGGCCACCTCGCCGGCCGCGAACAGACCGGGCAGGCTGGTGGCTCCGTCGGTGTCGGTCTTGACCCCGCCCATCAGGTAGTGCGCGCTGGGTGAGACCGGAATCCACTCTTCCGTGATGTCGATGTCGTAGCGGAGGCAGGTGGAGTAGATCGTCGGGAAGCGCCGCTTGATGAACTCCGCGTCCAGGTGGGTGACGTCCAGATAGACGTGCCGGGAGCGGGTGGCCGCCATCTCGGACCAGATGGCCCGGGCCACGATGTCCCGCGGCGCCAGCGCCCCGGCCGGATGGTACCGGCGCATGAACAGCTCCCCTTTGATGTTCCGCAGCCGGCCGCCTTCCCCGCGGATCGCCTCGGACAGCAGGAACGGCGGACTCGACGGCAGATAGAGGGCCGTCGGATGGAATTGGACGAACTCCATGTCCTCCAGCACGGCTCCGGCCCGGAACGCCATCGCCAGGCCGTCGCCCGTGGCGCTGGGCGGATTCGTCGTCCTGGCGTAGACCTGCCCGGCTCCGCCAGTCGCCAGCAGCACGGCCAGGGCCGGCAGGACGAACCGGACGCCGGCCGCCTCATCGAGCACCACGGCACCCCGGCACCGGCCCTCGACCACGACCAAGTCCACCGTGAAGTGCCGCTCGAGCCACCGAATCCGCTTGCAGCGGCGGGCCTGCGCCATCAGCACCCGGACCATCTCGTTGCCCGTCGCGTCGCCGCGCGCGCGGAGGATCCGGCTGCGGCTGTGAGCGGCTTCGCGCGCGAACGCGAACTTGCCCCCGATCTTGTCGAACTGGGCCCCCCAAGCGATCAGCTCCTGGATGCGGTCCGGTCCTTCTTCCACCAGGGTCCGGACGGCCTCGCGCCGGCACAGCCCGTGCCCGGCCTTGATCGTGTCCGCAAAATGGATGGTGACGTCGTCCTCCTCGCTCAATGCGACCGCCACCCCGCCCTGGGCGTAGATGGAGCTGCTCTCCAGGGGATGGCCCTTGGTCAGGATGAGGACGCGACCGTGCCGGCTGAGCTCGATGGCCGCGCGCAACCCGGCGACCCCGCTCCCGATGACCAGGAAATCAGCTTCAGGCAGGCGCAAGCGTCGCGGGAGGGTCCGGCCGTCCCGCATCAGGAAGGTCCGCCCTTGGGCGGCTCGGCGGGAGCCCGGCGGAACATGCCGAAGGGCACGTCACCCTCGAAGCCCTGGAGCAGGATCGAGTGGACGCCTTGCAGGCGGAGCATCCCGTGGCCCCGCTCCCGCTGGCCGGTGTCCGCGGCGTCGCGCTTCCAGAGCCCCTGCCAGTGCACGTACACGTCGATCGTCTCCCCTTCGATGAAAATCCGTTCGATCGAGAGGTCGAGCGTGATCTCCGCGAACGCGTCGAAGTCCTTCTCGACGTCCAACTCCATCCGATCGATCTGATCGGACGGCAAGAGAAGCGTCTGGAAGGCCGAGAGATCCCGCTCCGCGTAGGCCTTGCGCAGGTTCTCGACGGCCACGTCGATCCGCTCGAACCGCGCGTGGTCGGCCGGATACCGGGGCTCCTTGGTGGCACAGCCCAGGGCCAACAGCAAAAGGCAGAAGACGGAAGGCAGAAGGCGGAAGACGAAGCGGCGCATGCGCCAGTATAGGAACAGGCGCCGAGGAGCGTCAAGCGGGCACAGCCAGGCACGGGGCTCTGGGCGAGAGCACGGGGTGTAAAGACGACGTTGAATCGGGCTGTTCTCTCGTCCGTGCCTCACGCTCCTCGCCGCGAGCCCCGTGCCTCACGCCTCGCACCTGTTTTCTTGACAGGCTTCGCGCGCTTGTGCTACCACACCCTCGCCCATTTGTTGCTTTTGACGGTCGAACCCGATACACTGCCTGACTCAAGGAGACTACGCATGTCCAGCGTGCTCAAGAAGCGCAGAAAAAAGATGCGCAAGCACAAGCACAAGAAACTGCGCCGGAAGCAGAAGTTCCTGCGCCGCCGGCAGTAAGGGCGGCTCCTCGGGAGCCCGGAGGGCACCGTGCCAGAAGCGAGAAAAGCCCGCGTCCGAGTCCGGACCGTCAACGGCACCTACGTCGGGGATTTTTTCATCCCCGCCATGCGGAACCGCGTCTCGGACGTGCTCAACGAGGAGCAGCGGCTGTTCATCAACCTGACCGACGTGGTCATCAACGACAAAGAGCGGGCCGACTTCGTTTCCCTGAACAAGAACCTCATCGAGTCGATCACCCAGGTCTAGCCGAGGTGGTTTTGAGTTGTGAGTTCTGAATTCTGAGTTGAACTCAAAACTACACACTCAAAACTAACAACTCGGGCTCGTGTCCTACTACTCCCGCTTCTATCCGTTCCTGAGGCCGTACCTGCCCCAGATGGCGGCGGCGGCCCTGCTGGTCGCCGGCGTGGCGGCCGTCAACCTCGCGCTGCTGCGCCTGGCCGGCTTCCTCTGGGACCTCATCACCGTCCAGCGCGACCTGGCCGGCATGACCCGCGCGATCGGGCTCTTCCTCGGCCTCGTGATCCTCCAGGGCCTGCTCTCGGTCGGCCACGGCTACCTCACCGCCTGGGTGTCGCAGCGCATCATGGCTCGCTTCCGCACCCACGTCTTCACCCACCTGCAGAGGCTCTCGCTCAGCTTTTTCGCCAAGCGCCGCACCGGCGAGCTGCTGTCCCGCCTGATGAACGACGTCGGCGTCATCCAGGCCACCGTGACCGAGACGCCGATCGACTCGGCCAAGCAGCTCGTCACGTTCGTCGGCGGCGTCGCCTTCCTGTTCGTCATGAACTGGCGGCTCTGCCTCCTGATTCTGCTGCTGCTGCCCGTCCTCGTCCTCGTCGCGCGCGGCTTCGGCCGGAAGCTGAAGAGCCTCTCCCGGTCCATCCAGGATCAGACCGCCTCGATCGCCACGCTCGCCGAGGAGGTGCTGTCGGGCATCCGGGTCGTCAAGTCCTTCGTCCAGACCGGCCGGGAGGCGCAGCGGTTCGCCGGCCAAGTCCAGGCCGCCCTGGCGATCGCCCTGCGACGGGCCGCCGTACTGGCGGTGTTCGTGCCTGTCATCACCCTGCTCACCTTCGCCGCGGCCGCGGCCGTCCTCTGGTACGGAGGCCGGCAGGTGATCGAGGGGGCCGTGACGCCGGGAGACCTGTTCGCCTTCGTCCTGTTCGCCGGCATCCTGATCGGCCCGTTCGGCTCGGCCGCGCGGGTCTTCGCCCAGATCAAGGAAGCCCAGGGCGCCATGCAGCGGGTCTTCGAGATCCTCGACACGGAGCCGGACGTGCGCGACCAGCCGGACGCGGTGGAGCTGCCGCCGATCAGCGGCCACGTGCAGGCCCGGCAGGTGAGCTTCGCCTACGATCCCAGACAGCCGGTCCTCTCGGACGTCTCCTTCGAGGCCAGACCGGGCGAGATGGTCGCGATCGTCGGGCCGACCGGCTCCGGCAAGACCACGCTCGTGAACCTGCTGCACCGGTTCTACGACCCGACCGAGGGGACGATCACGATCGACGGGCTCGACCTCCGCCGGGTGCGCCTGGAGAGCCTTTACCGCCAGATCGCGCTGGTGCCCCAGGAGACGATCCTGTTCGGCGGCACGATCCTCGACAACATCCGCTACGGGCGCGAGACCGCCGCCGAGGACGAGGTGTTCGCGGCCAGCCGGGCCGCCAACGCGCACGAGTTCGTCAGTGCGATGCCGGACGGATACCAGACGGTGGTGGGAGAAAAGGGCGTGAACCTCTCGGGGGGGCAGCGTCAGCGGCTCGCCATCGCCCGGGCGGTGCTCAAGAACCCCCGGATCTTGATCCTCGACGAAGCCACCTCCGCCCTGGACGCGGAATCCGAGCGGCTGGTGCAGGAAGCCCTGGATCGCCTGATGGCCGGCCGGACGACCTTCGTGATCGCCCACCGGCTGACGACGATTCAGCGGGCCGATCGGATCCTGGTGCTGAACAAGGGGCGGATCGTGGAGGAGGGCACCCACGCCTCGTTGATGGCGCGGGACGGGCTCTATCATTACCTCTATACGCTACGCTTATCCGAGTTGACCGCCGATTGAGCGAAGGCACGGGCGCGCTCCTCTGCCTATGTAGATTAGATAGGCCCTTTATCCATTTCAGCAGTTAGCCGCGACGCCTCCGATCCTCTCGATCCAGGGACCGGCTTCGAACGGTCGCTGGACTCCCAGCAAAACCAACCTGTTCCGCTGAATCGGTCTTTCCACCACCCACCTCAAGATTCCATGGCATTGGCCTTGCTCTATGCTTTATTGCTTAGTCGTGAGGATATTGACATTCGTCGGTCTCTGTATAGAATGCTCTAAGGTTCTCCCCTACGCAGTCGCTTTGGCCGACCTCTTACTACTAAAGAGGGCGACATGGCTGCTCACGAGTGGCCCATCGGTCGTTTCCTCCCTGTTTCCAGGCTGTTCAGCTCCTTCGGGCCTCCGTACTGCCTCATCTCGCATTTCCGTTCTGATCACATTCCTGGGGCTGTTCAGTTCCGGCACCCGACAATGCCGAGTCACGCGTGCGCTCTGGGGCGAATCGGACCGGTGCGATCTGCGCGCACCTGAACAACTGCCGGTAACGGCCGACTGCGGGGGAAGCGGATAACAAAGTCCTTTGCTCACGCAGCGAGGGGACGGCGTCGCGTTCACAGCAGTTTCGGCGGGACAGCATCCCCAGCCTATCCCGCCTAAGGAAGGAGGCCTTCCCGTGTCGTTAACACTGGACGCCAAACTCACGAGCACCGGCACCAGGTTTAGAATCTTTCCGCAATCGCGGTTTCTCCAGGCATTCAAAAAACCGGAAACGATCTATGTCTCGCCCGCCCCGCAGGCGATCAAGCCCGGCCCAGCCGACGACCGGTTCTATGTGCTCGACGCGATCAATAAGCGCCCATACGACCAGAGGCATGGCCGCGTTGATCCCTATTCGGGCCCCGTCCGGCCCTTGCTGAAGCCCGGGGCTGACGGCCACTTTGATCATTTCGACGTGGAATCACGCGATTTCCTGGTGGCAACGATGTACGCGACGGTGAGGCGCGTGCTCGACATCTGGGAAGATTATTTCGGCCGGACGATCGAATGGCACTTCAACCTTGACTTCGAGCGTCTCGAACTCGTGCCGTTGATCGAATGGGACAATGCCCATTCAGGATACGGGTTTCTTGAATTCGGTTACGACAGACTCAGGCCGGGCGTTCCCGATCATTCCAAGCCACACTGCGAAAACTTCGACGCGCTCGCTCACGAGCTTGGGCACAGCCTCATTTTTGCGGAAATCCCAACTCCTCCCCAACCAGCTCAAACGACGGAATACTGGGGGCACCATGAAGCGGCGGGCGATCTGGTCGCCATTGTGGCCGCACTGCACTCCGACAGAGTGGTGTCTCACCTGCTGGACAGCTCGAGAGGCAACCTCTTCACTCCCAACGTGCTCAACCGGATCGGCGACGTCTCGGCGAGCAAGGAAGTCCGCAAGGCGTTCAACGACGAAAGGATGTCCACGGTTCCCGAGGAGGAGCACGAGCTTTCCAAACCGTTGACCGGGGCGCTCTTCGATGTCTTTGTGGAAGTCTTCCAGAAGGAACTGGTCAAAAGAGGCCTGATTACTCAAAAACTCGCCGACCGATCCAACCACGGCCCCGACGACGATGAGGACGATCCGGCCATTCAGGCGGAATTCAACGAAGCCTACGCGGGCAACAAAGCGGGCTTCCAGCAGGCGCTCCTGGAAGCACGGGATTATCTGGGCACATTGCTCGCTCGCACGTGGACCGGGATGTCTCCGTACTTTTTTACGTACAGCGCACTGGGGCGGAAGCTGCTGAGCGTGGACCGTCATATGGGCGGCCAGCACCAGGAGACGATCAGATCCTGTTTCCAGTGGCGCGAGATCAGGCTTCCTAAAGATTCTCCCCCACACCGGATCCGGACCCTGAATGGCGAGCTAGGCCACTGCACGACCGACACAACGAAGTCCCGCCACCGGCGGGGGAGGCGGCGCGCATGAGCAACCTTCGCGAAGAATCTGAAAGGCAGTATCTGCGGCGTCTCGACAAGTACCTCGGACCGCCCCTACGTCTTGAGGGAGCCGCCTACGGCGCTCCCGAAGGATGGTTCTTGGGTCCCAAGGCGGAGAACGAAGAGCTGCTGCTGGAGTTGATCGTGGACGCCGTTCGCGAGCATTGTCGGTACCGGCGGAATTTTCATCCGGAGGACCCGGACGGCATCAGCGAAGCGGAGAAGGAATCCCCAGAGTACAAATATGCGGTCAGAACCCTGAAAGGCTATGCCAGACAACTGATCGAAAAGCTGCAATTGTCCGCTCCCTTCTTCAGCATGCGGTATCAGAGCCACATGTTGTGGGATCAGGCGCTTCCGGCCATCATCGGTTACTTTGCCGCCATGCTGTACAACCAGAACAACGTGGCCGCCGAGGCCTCTCCGATTACAACCCTGCTCGAAATCGAGGTCGGCAACGACCTGTGCCGGATGCTCGGCTACGTCCCGAAGAACGGCATCCTCCCGTGGGGCCATATCACCTCTTGCGGATCGGTGGCCAACATCGAGGCCCTCTGGGCCGCACGCAACATCAAGTTCTTTCCGCTGGCCGTCTGCGCGGCGCTGCAGGAGAAGAGATCCCCGCTCACTCCCGCGAAAGATATGATGGTGCGCTGTCTCAGTGGCAAGTCCGAACGATTGCGGGATCTGGATGCCTGGACCCTGCTCAACCTGGAGATGGACGAGGTGGTCGCGTTGCCCTATCGGATCGCGGAACTGTGCGGGAAACCTCTCGGGGAGCTCACCAAAGCCATCAACAAGGACACGGTCCAGAACATCGGGATGGCCGAATTCCATCACCGCTTCCTGAGCAGGGCAGATATCGAACCGCCAGTGGTCTTCGTGCCGTCCACGAAGCACTACTCCTGGCCCAAGGGCGCGACGCTGCTAGGTCTCGGGCAAAACTGCATGAAGTCCGTCCCCGTGGATAACGACGCTCGCATGGACATGGAACAGCTCCGGCAGCGGCTCGACGATTGCCGAGACCGGTGCGTGCCGGTCATCGCGGTCGTCGCCGTCATCGGAAGTACGGGAGAAAGCGCGGTCGATCCGCTGGCGAAGATCCTTGGCCTGCGGAAACGCTACCGGACGAGGGGCACGGAGCTTTACTTTGCCGTCCATTGCGATGCCGCCTGGGGCGGCTACTTTGCCTCCATGCTCCGCAAGGACGAGTTCGTCGGTCGCCCCATCGCCAAGCCGAAGCCGGACCGAGTCTCACTCGCCACAGGCGAACCGCCTCCGGGACAGCATTGCGCGCCGTTTCACGCCGACCTGTGCTCCTTCCGGGAGGTGATCCCGGATTTTCCGATGAACGACCACGCCCTGGAACAATACAAATCTCTAGGGCTGGCCGATTCCATCACTGTCGATCCGCACAAAGCCGGCTACGTGCCCTATCCAGCCGGTGCCCTCTGCTACCGCAACTCCAGGATGCGTGATCTCATTTCCCTCAAAGCGCCCGTGGTCTTTCACAGCGAGAGCGAACCGACCGTGGGCATTTACGGGATCGAAGGGTCCAAACCGGGCGCCGCCGCGGCCGCCGTCTGGCTGGCCCATCGGGTCATCCGCCCGACGCAGGGCGGCTACGGACGGATTCTGGGGCAGTGCATGTGGACCTGCACGCGTCTGTATTGCCGCCTCGCGACGATGACCGACCCCCGCTTCAAGATCGTGCTCCTGAACAAGCTGCCCTCCGAGCGAAAGGGGCGCGGCAAGCGGGCCGTCGAAGAAGAGAGGAGGTACATCCGCAAACACTTCGTCCATCGTAGCAACGCGGAACTGTTGGCCTTCTTAAAGAGAAGCAAGAAAGCGAGGAAACTCTTCAAGGAGCTTGGTCCCGACCAACTGATCCTCGCCTATTCGTTCAACTACTACACCAAGCCAGGAGACCCGGATAGTCTCAACGCCGATGCCGCGAAAATGAACGATCTCAACAACGAGATTTTCAAGATCTGCAGCATCACCGCCCCGGTCGCCGACCTTAATTCCAAGAAGCTGATTCTCACCAACTCCGCGTTCACCGTCAAGGACTATGGCCAGCCGTTCATGGACGAGTACTGCAGGCGCGCAGGGGTCAAGCCGACGAACGGCGAGATCATTTTTCTGATCTCAACGACCATGGACCCCTGGACCACCGACATTCCCAGGACTCCGGACACGCCTGAGGGAGACTTCCTGGCGGTTGTCGAGGACGCCCTTCGGGAAGCCGTCTATCAAGGGTTGTCGAAGGTGCTACCGGAGGCGGCGCAGCCGAAATAACGGCGAGCAGCAGCATGCCGTGACGTTGACAAAGAAAGGAGCCAACCCATGACACCGCAGAAAGCGTCTTATGGCGGCAAGCGGGGCACAGAACCCTACGGAGGACATGAGCAAGGCGGCCACGCCCCAGGGCATGGGAGCGGGCCTCAAGCTCCGAAGGACAAGGGGATCGGCAACGAACCCCACCAGCACGCGTTTGTGATGCTCGGGACCAACACGCTTTTCTTGTGCCACCTCACGATGTATCAGGCGAGAGGATTCGAAGAACACCAGTATCAGGTCGTTCTGGAAACGAAGCTTCCGGAATGGGCGATGAGCAAGTATCGCGAGGCTCGTCTAAACGATCCTGACCAGACATATTTCCTCGGCAACGCCGGTGACGACTTGTTTACCCTCCCGCAGGCTGCCAGCCGGATGCGCGTTGCCTTCACCGGTAACGTGTTCCGGGGCATCCCTCCGGTAAAAGACAGATACGACAGTTGGCCTTGGGAAGGCGTGACCCCGTTTATCAAGAACGTTCGCGTCACGATCGAACGCTTCGTCTATTACCGGCTCTTCTCCGACAACATGGACTATCCTCGGTCGCTGACCTACATCGTTTTCGGCGCCAGCGACGAAGCGCATATGACCAACTACCAGACCAACCAGCCGGACTTCGATCACATCTTGAGTCTGAGCAAGAAACCCGACTGGATCCCTCCCGCACAACTGGAAGCCGGAATCCTCGTGGATCTCCCCAATGTTCAACGGATTCCGGACAAACCTCCGACCGCATGGGTCGGCTGCTCGAATCCTCTGCCGAAGGGCAGCACCCAGAACGTGCGCTACCGGGCAATCGGGGAGAAGCGCCCGATCTTGATCGGGCCGACTTATTGGTTCAGCACCAAGGTCGCGAACCAGGTGAACCCTTGCCCGGACTCCGCGGGTCGGTGAGGGAATCCGAGCGATGGTGCGGCAGTCCCATTGACGGTCTGGAGAAGGGGCACGAGGAGGAGCGCCATGGCCACAGCCGCAAAGCCAAGCGAACAAGAAAAAGACAATACCGAGCTCTGGCGTCTGATGTTTGCCGAGGGCCACCCGAAGTTGAAGTCCTTTCAGCGCCAGCATAGTTGGCTCCCTTCGCCTCCACGGTGCCGAATGTGTTTCGCGCCGTTTCGTGGAATCGGTGGCGTCTACATGCGCTTGCGAGGCAAGGGGCCGGCAAACCGCAACCCGAACTATTGCAGCGCGTGCGACACCTTCATCCGGACCTACCCCGGCCGTGCGGAAGTGCCGATGTCGATGGTGATCGTGGATTTGGTCGGATCAAAGGAGTTGGCCAGCAGAATGACACCCAGCCAGTTCGGCGAAGTGCTGAACAACTTCTACAGGCCGGCCACCAACGTGCTCTCCGAGATCGATGGGTTCTTCATCCAGCTGAAGGGCGATGAGGTGGACGGCGTCTTCCCGCCCGGGTTCTCGGGGCCGGACTATGCCCGCAAGGCCGTGCAGGCCGCTGAGCACTTGCTGCGCATGCAGCTCCCGCCGGCCCCCGATGGCTCTCCGGTGGCCCTCAAAGTGGGGGTGCACACCGGCATCTTCTGCATCGGCACGGTTGGCGGGGACAGTGAGGCCGGTGTCATGGATGTGGGGGTCATGGGCCAGAACGTCCATATCACTCAACTTTTGGCCAAAGCGGCGCAGCCCGGCGAGGCGCTCATTACCGAAGCCGCCTGTACGGCTTCCGGGCAGCCGCTGCAGCATCTCGAGTCCCGCCAGCTCAAGCTGGAAGGCAGACAGGAACCCGTCGCCGTCCGCGTGATGCGAGCAGCGACGAACTGACGCCTCGGACGAACCGGGATGCCGGCCATGAAAAAGCAGGCTGTCTTCTTCGACATCGGCGACACGTTAGGCGCCGTGATGACGGAACCCGGTTCCTCGCCAAGCCGTCGTCTCATCTTGTTCCCCGACGTTCGGGAGATTCTCAAGACCCTCCGCAGGAAAGGATGCCGCCTGGGCGTCATCTCGAACACGGGTCAGGAGCCGGCCGCCACGATCGACGCCATGCTGCGGAACGCCGGCATTCTGACGCACTTCGAGCCGAAGTTGAGACTATACAGCTCCGAAGTCCGAATGGAGAAAGACAGCCCGAAGATTTTCAAGCTGGCGGCCCAACGGGCCGGTTTGAAAGCCACTCCTTCTCGCTGCCTCTTCGTCGGTGAGGAGGCACGAGAGCGGACGTTCGCCCTGGCCGCCGGGTGGAGGGTCGCTCCCGCTGTTTCTCTGGCCCTCGAAGCGCTGGAGGAACGAAAGATCCAATTCCTCCGCATCCATGTCCCCTCTCATCAGAATCAGCCGGTCTGGCGGCGGACGCTCCAACAGCGAACTCGTCCGCTGGCGCCCCTCCACGTGGCCGGGCCTGACGGCCGCGACATCTATGTCATGGCTTCGTTGGAAACCGCAGCCTCGCTGGACAACCAAGGGTTCCATGTCGATCGCCTGGGCCCGGTGGGTGCTCCGGATACCGGCGATCTGTACCTCCTGCGCGACGATCGCCAGACGCGCACCGGATTTCTTTCTCCTGAGGGACAATCAGAGACGCTCCTGGAAAGCCGTCCTGACCGGCCGGATGTGGTCAGCTCGACCCAGGAAGGCCTGTTCGTCATCCTGCCTGGTACGCGGAACATCGAAGAGCTCCATTTCAGGGAAGCCCGGCACGGCCATACGGTCAAACTGCTGCCGGACCCTTCGCTGCTCCGACCTTTTTCCCGCCAGCCCGGTTTTCGCGCCCTCAACTGGACAGCCGATGCCGGCGCGGCCGACCGTGCGCTCACGCGGCATGAAATTGATGCGCTTGCCAAGATCGACGGGGCGTTGATTCAGCGCCTCGTCGACCGCTACAGCGGAGCGACGCCGATCGACGGCAGCCGGAGGATTCGCAGCCGGCACGTGCAGCATCCGGACAACGGACTGGCAGTCACAACCATCCTCGAAGATCTGCGCCTCTTGGGAGGGGGCCAATTCGTCTTGCGCACCCACAGAATCGAAGGCGGCCGGATCAAGAACGTCGAGGCGGAGTTTCGCGGGAGAACCCAGGAACTCGTCTTGATTACGGCGCACCTGGATTCAACCGCCAAGGGCGACGGGACCTATCGGCCGGACAAGGATCCGGCCCCCGGCGCCGATGACGACGCCAGCGGCATCGCGGCCGTGCTGGCCGCCGCCTCGGTCCTTGCCCGGTTGGCGCAAGGGACCAAGCCGAGGCGGACTGTCCGGCTCGTCCTATTCAACGCCGAAGAAGTGGGGTTGGTGGGCAGCAACCACTATGCCCGCGCGCTCGCTTCGCAGCAAGCGCCGGTCGTCGCCGTGTTCCAGATGGACATGGTGGGCCATCGCCTTGCAGGAAGCCGGGCACCGCATCCTTTCGAAATCCACCTCGGATACGATTCGTTGCCTGATACGGTGCAGCGCTCGCGCATCCTCGCCGAGCGGATGGAACGGATCATTGCGCAGGTGGCGCCAAATCTCGCGAAACCTCAGATATACGACCGGAACGATCCGGCTTCCGGCCGAAGCGACCACTCCAGCTTTCAACAGCGCGGATACGCCGCGGTGTGCGTGTCGGAGGATTTCTTCGTGGGACCAGACTCCGCCGCGCCCAATCCGCAGCCCAACCCGCACTATCATAAGAAAACCGATCAAATCATCGCGCCCGAATATGCCGCGGAAGTGGCGCGGGCAGTGGCAGCCGCAGCGTGGTTAACCGCCCAGCCGTGAGAGTTCAGGCCCGCCCTCGAGGGTCCTGGCTCAAGACGTGCGGAAGCCCTGCCGCCGTTCCGACGGACGCGGAGCGGCGGAGACGACGGACCCGAAAGGTTCCGTCCCCGGAGAGCGATCCCCCACGATGCGAACGGACACCTCCCTGACGGCCGAAAGCTTGCCTTCATCGAGCACCCTTGCTAGAATCTGCCCGCCGTTTGCGCCGGCTCCCGAGTTGTCCACACAAGGAGGGCAGGCCATGGCCGGGTTGAATGCCGATCCGCCGAAACGAGCGACCTCCTCCTGCGGCACGCCCGGACCCGTTCAGCCTCTGCGAATCCCTCCCACTGCTTCCCGCGAACACCTGAGTGCTCTGTTGGAGATCAGCCAACTCCTCACCTCGTCGACCGATCTCCCGCAGCTACTCCGCCTCATCCTGGACACGCTTAACCAGTTGGTGGACGCGGACGGCTGCAGTCTTCTGCTGATCGACCCACTGACCAATGAGCTCACGTTCTATATGCCGTTCGGCCCGGAGGTCGACCAGCTCAAGGAGGTTCGCCTGCAGCCCGGGCAGGGCATCGCCGGATGGGTCGTTAAAGAGCGCCGCCCCCTTCTCGTGAACGACGTTCAAGCCGATGCCCGGTTTTACAGCAAGATTGACACGATGACCGGGTTCCAGACCAGATCCGTGCTCGCCGCCCCGCTGGTGGATCGGGAGCGCGTGCTCGGGGTGGTCGAGGTCCTGAATTCTCACAAGGCGAACGGATTTGATCGGCAGGACCTGGATCTCGTCTGCATATTTACGGCCCAAGCCTCGATCGCGCTCAGAAACGTTCAGCTCATCACGACCATCCGAGACGAGAAGGCTTACTGGCAGGAAGAAGTGCAGACGCGCCATCGAACCTTGATCGGCAAGAGTCCGCTCATGCAGGAGGCGGTGCAGACAGCCCGAAAGGCGGCAGGATCAGATTCGACGGTGCTGCTTCTCGGCGAGAGCGGGACCGGAAAGGAGATTCTCGCACGCTCGATACACGCCTGGAGCGCGCGGGCTTCCAAACCATTCCGAGCCATCAATTGTGCCGCACTTTCAGACCAGTTGCTGGAAAGCGAGCTCTTCGGACACGAGAAGGGGGCCTTCACGGGCGCGCTTCAGCAAAAGAAGGGACTGTTCGAGCTTGCACACTGCGGGACCGTGTTTCTGGACGAGATCGGAGACATGAAGCCGGAATTGCAGGCCAAGCTGCTGCGCGTGCTGCAAGAGCACGAATTCGAGCGAGTCGGAGGGACGGTGACGATCCGGATTGATCTACGGATCATCGCCGCCACCAATCAGGATCTGCGGAAAGCAGTGGCGAGCGGGCGGTTTCGAAAAGACCTCTTTTACCGTCTCAACGTCGTCGTGATTAAGCTCCCGCCTTTGCGGGATCGGAAGGAAGACATTCCGGCACTCGCAGAGTTCTTTCTCAAACGATACGGCCAAGAACTCAATCGCACGTTGTCCTTCGACCCCGAGGCGCTCGAGCGGCTGCAACACTATGAATGGCCGGGAAACGTCCGTGAGCTCGAAAATGCGATCGAGCGGGCAGTGGTCCTCGCTTCGGAACCGGTCCTCAGGGCAAGAGACCTGGCGATCGAACCCTGCGGGACTGAGTCAGAGCCCGCCGCACTCATGGACCTTCCGTTCCACGACGCGGTGAAGGCTTACAAACGCATCCTCATTCAGCGCGCTATCGAGAAGGCTGGAGGCAAAAAAACCAAGGCGGCTGCCCTTCTTGGACTCAACCCCACGCATCTCGCCCGGCTTCGCAAGGAATTGAGGGTGGAATAAACAAGCCGTTCGGCAATTCCTTGAACGCCGTGCAGGAACAGGTTATTTCACTTTGGAGAGGTCCGCCTCGAACTCGCTCATCTTGCCGTCGGGAAAGAAAATCACGAACTTCGTCTTGGCGTTGGGGTCGAAGCTCTCATAGGCGAAACGGGCCGTGAAGCGGGACCGGTAGGCCGGCCCCTGGCCCTCGTTCTTGCGGCCCCGGTCGGCCGGGCTCACATCCACGGGTTTGATCGTCTTCGAGCCCTGCTGCAGCGCGATCTGCACGCCTTCCGCGAAATACTCATCGTCTCCGCAGAGCTGCACTTCCATTTCCAGGTTCGGCATGTCCAGATACTTCTGGATCTTGTCATCGGGCATCCGGACTTCCTGCTTCTGCTTCTTGGACTCGGTCGCCTCCTTGCGGCCGAAGGATTCCAGCCAGTAGCGTTTCGTCCTGAGCACGGCGCGCGCGCCGCAGGGGTCCTTCTCCGGATCGGCGCCGACGCTGCTGCTCAGGGAGGCGTGCTGGAGAACCTGCTTCACTTCCTCCGGCGTGTTGGCCTTTTCCATGGGCTCGCGACCGGACGCCAAGGCTTTCTTGGCCTCTTCCATCGTGAGCTTGACGTCGATGGCTTCGGCCGGTCCGGCGACCAGCAGGGCGACCGCCCACGTGCCGATGACGGTGCCGAGCCCGACGCCGATTCGGGATGACTGCGCGTTCGCCATGAATCCTGCCACCATAATGGCCTCCCTGAATGAATGCGGCGCTAACCGGGCGCCATTGTAAGGAAACCGCCGAACCAATGCAACGCAGAACGATGAACGCGGAACGATGAATGGAAGATATGCGGGCGACTCTTCCTCCATTCATCATTCATCGTTCAGCACTCAGCATTCATCGTTGAAAGACCGCCCAGTTCGGGTAGGGCTTGGCACGGTAGAGCTGCGCCACGTCCACCGGCACGGGCATCCCGTGCTTCGTGAGCAGACCGGCCACCAGCTTGAGCGGCAACCCAACCGCCGCCGTGAAATCTCCCTCGATACAGGCGATCAGGCGCCCCCCGGCTCCCTGAATGGAATAGGCCCCGGCCTTCCCCAGGCTCTCGCCGGTCCGGAGGTATTCGTCCAGCTCCCCGTCGGTGAAGTCCTTCATCCAGACCCGCACCGTCTCCACGCCCCACTCGCGGATGCGGGCGGCCTCCCCCCGGAGCGCGACCGCCGTGTGGATGAGATGCTCCCGCCCGCGAAGCTGCCGCAGCATCCGGTCCGCTCCCGCTCGGTCCGCCGGCTTGCCCAGTATCGTCCGGCCGACCGCGATCAGCGTGTCGCTCCCGAGGACCAACCGGTCCGGGAATCGTTCCGCGCAGGAGCGGGCCTTGCCGTCCGCGATCAGGCAGGCCTGCTCCTCGGGGCTCACATCCTGGCGCACCCGTTCTTCAAAGACGGGCTCGACGATTTCGAAGGGCACCTGGAGCAGGGCGAGCAGGTCTTTGCGGCGCGGAGAGGTCGAGGCCAGGAGAAGGCGCATGAGCTCAGTGCGGAATGGTGGACGCAGAACGCTGAACGACTTCGTGAGGAATGGCCACGGCCTCAGTTTCGGGTCCCAAGACCGCAGACGTTCATCGTTTCGCGCTCATCGTTCTCCGTGACGCTTTCCAGGGTTCCGGTCAGATACTCGGCCACCAGCCGCTCGACGTCGGCGCTGCTGCAGGCTCGCACCATCCTGGCCCGCATGAGGGCCGCCAGGTGAAAGCCCTTGCAGTACCAGCCCAGGTGCTTGCGCAGGTGCGGAAACCGCTCCCTGCCGAACAGGGCCTCGAACTGGCGGGCATGGTCCAGCATGACCCGGAAGCGCTCGGCCAACTCGACCGCCGGCTCCAGGGAATCGGTCCGGCCGGCCGCCATCACGTCTCCACCGGCAAGAATCGAGCGAACCGCCTCCTTGTTCCGGAAGAGCCAGGGACTCCCGAGCGCCCCGCGCCCGACCAGCACCCCGTCCACTCCCGTCTCGACCACGCGGCGGACCACGTCCGCCATGGACTGGAGATCGCCGTTCCCCAGCAGGAGCGTTCGAGTCCCCCGCGCCAGCGCAGCGGCGCGGGCGATCGCGCCCCAGTCGGCCTCGCCCCGATACATCTGCTGGAGCGTGCGCCCATGGACGGAGATGGCGGCCGGCTCCTCCTCGAGCAGACGGATGATCCAGTCCTCGACTATCACCTCGTCGTACCCGATGCGCGTCTTGACCGACAGGGGAATGGCCCGGCGGGGCGACGGGGCACGGCCGTCCCGCTGCCGGTTCATGGAGCGGACCGCCTCCGCCCGCCCCGGCTTCAGCCCGGCTGCCTCTAGGCTCTGTCCCCCCGCCCAGTCCTCGATGCCCCGGCGGGTGGCCCGCAGGATGGCCTGGGCCAGTGCCGGGGTCCGGATCAGGCCGGCGCCGGAGCCGGAGGAGGCGACGCTCCGGGACGGACAGCCCATGTTGACGTCCAGCCCGTCGAAGCCCAACTCGCAGACCACGTGGGCCGCCTGATAGAACAGGTCGGGGTCCTTGCCGTACAGCTGCGCCACGACGGGCCGCTCCTCCTCGTCGTAGAGGAGCGGGGACAGGAGAAAGGCCGGCCCCCGGCAGATGTCCCCAACGCTCGTAAACTCGGTGAAGGTCACATCGGGCGCCCCCTGTCTCGCGACGATCAGGCGGAAGGCGGCGTCGGTGACCCCGTCCATGGGCGAAAGGCCGATGATCGGGCGTGGCAGCCGTTGCCAGAAGCTCATGGAATTGATCCTCTACGCGCTCACACGCTCACAGGCGGCTCGATAGCCGCTCCGCAGACCATCCGCTTCCTGCTGCACGAGCGGAGCTGCCTGCGGCAGGACTTCTCGGACAAAAGCCGTGAACCGGTCGAGCTTCCGCAAGAAGAAGTCATAAGGCTCCCCGCAAGGGCGCGGCTCGCGGAACCAGAAGGCGACGAACGAGCCCAAGGGCACGCCCGCCTCCTCCAAAGCCAGGCAGGTCGCCGGGAACATGTCGCGGAGTTCCCCGCCCCAATGGAGAATCTCGTACGGCAGGTAGGTCCGGCGATAGAGCTCCATCATGTCGGGATCGGCCTCCAACGACGGCAATTCGCCCGACGGATGTCCCGTGACGAACCGGGCATAGTCCCCATACCGGTTCAGCAGCCGGGCTGCCGTCGTAGAATCAACGGGATTGAGCTCGACCTCCCGCCCGTCGCGACCATCCGATAACAGGACGTTCTCGGGTACCGACCTCCACCGTTCCAGCGCCCGGCCGAACCGTTCGCGGAATCGCTCGAACTCCACCACGATCCGGGAGATAGGCTTGGTGTCCACCTCCAGAGCCAACCCCCGGAGGTTGACGAGCCGGGGATGGGCCAGAATCTGCTCCAACAGGTCTTCGAGCACCTCCGGGATGGGCGAGCCGTGGGCATCAATCCACCGCGGGGGACCCTGGGAAGGGCCAGCCGCGTCCGTGACATGCTCCGCAAGGCCGGCCACGTGAATTTGGACGACCCGCTCCAACGGAAAAGCGTCCAGGAAGTCGGCGACGAAGGCCGGCAGCGGTTCCCGCCGCCACCAACCGGCGTACCGGTACACGGTCCAGAGATGCCCGATGTCCAGGACCAGTCCGCAGGGGGTCCGTTCGGCCACGAGCCGGAAAAACTCCGGGATGGGCAGGTCGCCGAGCCCGAAATAGGTGAGCGGCGGCATTTCCAACAGCACGAGCGGGCCGAAGCCGGCCTCCGCCTCCCCGTCACGATCCAGCCGCCTCTGCGTCAGGGCCAGATTCCCGGCCGCGACCTCGGCGCCGACGGCGGTATAGAGGGGCGGCAAGTAGGTGCCAAAGGTATGGCCGGCCATCTGCTTGGCGGCGCATTCGTGCGTCATCCAGTGGCTGCCGAGGGTGCGCAGGTGGGCCGCCGCCTCATCCAGCTCGCCGTTGAACGGATAGGCGGTCGTCCAATCGGGCTGGGTGAGCCACAGCCCCTCCCCGTGATATTCCAGCAGGGCGTCGGGCAGCCGGCGCCGCACCTCGGCCAGGGCCGGTTGCGCCGCCCTGAACACCTCCCAGTAGCCGGGAACGGCCCCCCGACCGGCCAGCGTCTCCGCCAGCTCGAACAGGTCCGGGGAATAGACGTCCACGGACAGACCGAGCCCGTGCCATGGAATATGCGCTGCTCGGTTGCGAAACTCGCGCTCGACAGTCGTCATGGCTGTGTCTGAACCTCGCCTCTCGCCTCTTGCCCCTCGCCTGCGCGAAGCGAAGCTAGTGTACTGGCCCGTTCCCCGTTTGACAAGCGACGGCCGGCCCAGCCTGTGGAGCACAATCGGCCTCTCCTTTGACCGCCCGCCGTCCGGTGGTAAGATGGAGCCGTCGGCCAGTCCTGATAAGGAACTTCATGGGAACGAACGAGACGCTCAGCAACCAGCCAGGCCGGCTCCCGTTGACGAACGAGGAAATCCTCCGGCAGGTCCAGGTTCTGCTCGAGCAGCCGGACGGCGACCTGCGCACCGTCCTGCTGAAAGAGCTGCTCCTGGGGGTCCTGAAGGTCACGGAGTCCCAGCTCGACACCCTGGACCTCAAGATCCTCAACCGGAGCCTGAAGGAGCTCCGCCACGCCTTCCGGGTCTTCCGGCCTTACCGTCACCGGTCCAAGGTCAGCGTGTTCGGGTCGGCCAGGACGCCGCCCGACGATCCCCACTATCAGTTGGCGGTCCGCTTCGCCCGCCTGGTGGTCCAGCGGGGCTACATGGTCATCACCGGCGGGGCGGACGGGATCATGAAGGCCTGCCACGAGGGAGCCGGCAAGGAGCACAGCTTCGGGGTCAACATCCTCCTCCCCTTCGAGCAGGGGGCCAACACGGTGATCGCGGACGACCCCAAGCTGATCACGTTCAAATATTTCTTCACCCGCAAGCTGATGTTCATGAAGGAGTCCGACGCCATCGCTCTGTTCCCCGGCGGGTTCGGCACCCAGGACGAGGGGTTCGAGGTCCTGACGTTGATCCAGACCGGCAAGAGCCAGCCCAAGCCAATCGTCTGCCTGCAGGCGCCCGGCAGCCGGTACTGGGACCGCTGGCGCTCGTTCATCACCGACCAGCTCCTCCCCGACCGGCTCATCAGCGAAGAGGACCTGGGCCTGTTCCGGATTTGCGAGTCGGCGGAGTCCGCCGTCGAGGAGTTCGAGCGCTTTCACCGGAACTACCATTCGATCCGGTTCGTCAACGGGCTTCTGGTCGTGCGCATCAGACAGCGGCTGTCCGCGTCTCAGCTCCGGCAGATCCACGAGGACTTCTCGGACCTGCTGGCGGGCGGGTCGTTCGAGCTTCGGGGACCGCTGCCCGAAGAAGCCGACGAGCCGACTCTGGATCTCCTACCCCGCCTGGTCTTCCAGTACAACCGCCGGAGCGCCGGCCGGCTGCGGGCGCTCATTGACCGCCTCAACTCCCTCTCTCCCGAGCCGACCCGGCGAGCCGAGCCGGCAAAGTCCACCAGGCACGCGGCTTGACCAGCCTCCTCCCCGACGCGTCTAGCCCTCCTCCTCCGGTCGTGATATGCTGACGACCTGATCTATGAGCCGGTCGCCCCAATCCGAGCGCCAGCCGTCCCGACCCCCGGCCCAGGCTCCCGACATCGTGCTGTACCACGCCGAGTGCGCCGACGGCTTCGGCGCCGCCTGGGCGATCTGGAAGCGATTTCCCTCGGCCCGCTATCTGGCGGTCAAGCACGGGTTCCCCCCGCCGGACGGCCTGGCCGGCCGGCACGTCGTGATCGTGGACTTCAGCTACCCGCGCGACCTCCTCGAAACCGTGGCGAAGCAGGCGGCCAGCCTGCTCGTGCTGGACCATCACATCACCGCGCAGAAGGCCCTGGCCGGTCTCCCCTACGCCTATTTCGACCAGAAGAAGTCCGGCGCGGTCCTCGCCTGGGAATGGGCGCACCGGGAGCCGGTGCCGTGGCTGCTGAAGTACATCCAGGACAAGGACCTGTGGGAATGGGCCCTGCCGGCCAGCCGCGAGATCAGCGCCGCCCTCGCCTCTTATCCCTACGACTTCCGTCTGTGGGACGGTCTGCGGCAGGAAACCCTGGAGGCGGAGGGCCGGGCGATCCTCCGCTACGAGAACGAACTGGTGGACAAGATCGTAGCGGAGGCGGTGACGGTCTCCTTCCACGGCCAGACCGTGCCGGCCGTGCAGAGCGCCGTCCTGACCAGCCAGATCGGGGAGCGGCTGGCGAAGGGGCGCCCGTTCTGCATCATCTGGCACGATCGCGACGGACGCCGTTACTTCAGCCTCCGCTCCGCCCCCGAAGGCGCCGACGTGGGCGCCATCGCGTCGGCGCACGGCGGAGGCGGCCACACCCACGCGGCCGGCTTCTCGGTGCCGTTGCCGCCGGACGGATCCTCCCCGCTCGATTCGCTCAAAACAGCCACTGGCTAGAGGCAAGGGGCAAGAGGCGAGAGGTGAACGACGCGCAGACGCGGCGAGGGGGTGACGCGGCATCTCCGCGTCCCGGCGTCGCCTGCGCCTCGCCCCCTAGCCTCTGGCCTCGCGCCTCTCACCTAATTTTATGATCCCGCTGCACGACGACAACCCGACCGAGATCACTCCCGTCGTCACGATCGCGCTCATCGTCGCCTGCGCGCTGGTCTTCTTCTACGAAGCCTCGCTGCCGCAGGAATTGGCCGAGGCCTTCATCTTCCGCTACGGCGCGATCCCCGCAGTCCTGCTCGGGCACGAGGCCGAGTCGCAGGGCCTGCCGCCCGACGTCGTCGCCCTCCCCGTCTTCGCCAGCCTGCTGACCAGCATGTTCCTGCACGGAGGCTGGATGCACCTGATCGGAAACATGCTCTACCTCTGGATCTTCGGCAACAACATCGAAGACGCGATGGGGCACGGGCGGTTCGTGATCTTCTACGTGACCTGCGGCGTCCTCGCCGCCCTCAGCCACGCGCTGATTGATCCCGCTTCGGCCGTGCCGATGGTGGGGGCGAGCGGGGCCATCTCGGGCGTGCTCGGGGCCTACCTGTTGCTCTACCCCCACGCACGGGTGCTCGTGCTGATTCCGCTGGGCTTTTTCAGCCGGGTGATGTACGTGCCGGCGGGGTTCGTCCTGGGCTTCTGGTTCGTGCTGCAACTGTTGAGCGGCGGGTTGAGCCTGGGGCGGCAGGGAGGCGGGGTCGCCTTCTTCGCCCACATCGGCGGGTTTCTGGCGGGGATGGCCCTGATCGGGCTCTTCAAGCGGCCGGAGGTCCGCTTCTTCGCCCCCCGCCGCCACTGGTCCCGCTGGCACTCCGACTGGTAGAGGGGATTAGTAGGCGGCCTGTTGCGGCCGGGGCGGACGCGACGGTTACCGCGGCGCTGCAAGCACCGTGACCTCCGGCATGGGATAGTCCCTCACGTTGCCCGTGGCCACGGACGCTCCTTCCATCACGGCCGTCGCGGCAATCAAACAGTCCGCTAACCCAAGCCGCCGCCCCTTCGCCCTCCCCTTGAACCGACCGGCCAATTCGGCAATCGGCCTCGTGACATCGCAGATCACAAGGCCGTCCAGGAGATTGGCGGTCGTCCCGCTCTCCTCAGGACGCATCCCGGCCATGATTTCGGCGACAGAAGTGACGGAGCAACACGGAACGGCATCCTCCGTGAGCTGGTCAAGGAACGCTCTCATGCCGCTCCGACCTCGGAGAAGGTCAATCAGGACATCCGTACCCAGAATCACCTTGCTCATCGTCCAGATTTATGGGCGCCTCGAAAGGGACGGCGCAGCGAACGAACAAATCGCCTGGTCCCCTTGGCGAGCTCCGGATGCTTTTCTTCCTTCCAGGCCCCAAAGCTGCGGAGCAAGGCTTTTCTGAACTTGATCCGTTTGAGTTCGTTTCTCAAGGCCTCCCCGACCACCTTGCTCTGCTCTCCCTTGGGCACCGTCCGCTTCAACTCCTCCAGGAGATCTTCGGGCAGGGTGAAGTTTGCCTGTTTCGTGACCGTCGCCATGGGAGCCTCCGCCATCAGCCTATATAGCTGCCTAAATGGTGGCACGGCGAAGAGGAGATGTCAAAGCCGTGCGCTCAGGAGGAGGGAAGGAGAGAACGCCGGGCTTATGGATGGTTCAGCATTCGCTGGAGGCGCGCTGCCGCCTGCCAGGCCTGCTCCGGCTTCTCGGCCAGGAAGGTGACGTGGCCCATCTTGCGGCCGGGGCGGACGGATTTCTTCCCGTACACGTGCAGCTTGGCCCCGGGCGTGCCCGCCAGAGAGGTCAGGCCCTCGCCGGCGGTCGCGCGATGCAGATCCTCGTCCAGCAGGTTGACCATGACGGCGGGACAGAGCAGCCGCGCTTCGCCGAGCGGGAGGCCGCAGACCGCCCGCACCTGCTGCTCGAACTGGGAGACGGTGCAGGCGTCCAGCGTGTAGTGGCCGGAGTTGTGCGGCCGCGGAGCCACTTCGTTGACAAAGAGCTGCCCGTCCCGCATCAGGAACAGCTCGACGCAGAAGACCCCGACTCCCTCCAGTTTCTCCACGGCTGAGCCGGCCAGGACGGCCGCACGCTCGGCAGTCCGCGGATCAATCTCGGCCGGCACGCGGGTCGTCCGGAGGATGCCGGCCTCGTGGACGTTCTCCACGACCGGATAGAGGCGCCGGTCCCCGTCCTCTCCCCGCACCACGAGGACCGAGAGCTCCTTGTCGAAGGCCAGGAACGGCTCGACGACCCACTGGCCCCGTTGCGTCCCGATCTGCTCCTGGAGAGCGCGGAGGTCGGCAGCATGCAGCAAACGCCACTGGCCTTTGCCGTCGTAGCCGGACGTGGCGGTCTTGCAGAGACAGGGGAAACCGACCGCCCCCGCTGCGGCCGGCAAATCGGCCGCAAGGGTCACCTCGCGGAACGGCGCCACCGGTAGCCCGCCGGTGGAGAAGAAGGATTTCTGCGCGACGCGGTTCTGGATAATCTCGAGGATGCGTCCGGCCGGCCTGACCGGCAGGCGCCGCTCCAACGCCTCGCACAGGACGGCCGGGACGTTTTCCCACTCGTAGGTCGCCGCTCGGACGGCCTGAGCGAACTGCTCGAAGGCCCGTGGGTCGGTAAAGGAGGCGCTGATCGGGAGATCCGCCAGCTTGAGCGCGGGGGCGTCCTGGTCCGGGTCCCAGACCGCCAGCCGGTAGCCGAGGCGGCGGGCCGCCATCGCGAACATGGCCCCCAACTGTCCCCCGCCCAGGACTCCGATCGTCGCGCCTGGTTCCATCCGCTCTGCCATCGGCTTTTCCGGAAGCTACTTCCGCTTCTTTTTCTTTTTCGGAGAGACGGGGACGGGTGGGTTCCATCCGGCGGAAGAGGCGATCACCGCTCGGCTCTGCTCTGCGCGGAACTCCGTGAGCCGATCCCGGATGGCTGAATAGCGTCCGGCCAGAATCTGGGCGGCCAGCAACCCGGCGTTCTCGGCTCCGCCGATCGCCACGGTGGCCACCGGAATCCCGCGCGGCATCTGCACGATGGACAGGAGGGAATCGAGGCCTCCCAGGTGCTCGGTCGGGATCGGAACCCCGATCACCGGCAGATGGGTCTTCGCCGCCAGCATGCCCGGCAGGTGCGCCGAGCCGCCGGCCCCGGCGATGATAACTTCGATGCCGCGCTCGGCGGCCTGCTCGGCGTAGGCGAAGAGTCGGTCAGGCGTCCGGTGGGCCGAGACCACCAGCAGCTCGCTCGGCACGCCGAGTTCGGCCAGCATCGCCACCGCCCGTTCCAGGATCGGAAAATCGCTCTTGCTTCCTCCCAGGACACCCACCAAGGGGGCGCCCTCCGGCCCCTCTCCGTCCGCAGGTTCCTGCGGCACCCGTTTTCCGGACCGACCAGCCATGCCCGTCTCCTCCCGAACCGCGATCCCGCTGCGCGGACCCTGACACCTTAGCGTTCCGTCCCTCTAAGGGTCAAGGCGAAAACGCGAACCACGCGATTTGACCCCCACCGGGAAATCTTCTATGATGGAAACTCGTTTTAGGTGAGGCGTTCCGATGCCTTCCATCAAAGACAGCATCAAGGGGCGAATTCACTCGCTGGTCTCCCAGCCGACCGGGCTGGAGGACATCGAGGTGGACGATCTCGCCGCCTCGGCCAGGCTCCAGTCCTGGGAAGCGGTCCAGATTCCGGAGCGGCTCCGCTTCAACGCCCGGCTGGCCGTCAAACTCATTCTCCTGTTCGCCCTCGTCATCGCCTTCGTGCCCTGGACCCAGACCATCACGGCGACCGGTCAGCTCTCCGCCTACTCGCCTTACGAGCGGCCCCAGAACATCGAAGCCCAGATCATGGCCCGCATCAAGAAGTGGCACGTGTTCGAAGGCAGCCGCGTGAAGCAGGGCGACACGATCGTGGAGTTGAGCGACGTGGACCCCCAGTTCCTGTCCCCCGATCTGCTCTCGCTCCTGGAGCAGCGGAGAGTCTCTCTCGAGCAGACCCGCAAGGCGGCCCTCGAACGGGCCGAGCAATTGGACGTGCGGATCAGGGAAATGCAGAACTTGGTCAAGGCCGCCGTCCCCTCCGCGGAGGCGCGCGTGGTCGAAGCGGAAAACCGGGTGCGCGAGGCGGAGCAGCGCGTCGCGGCGGCCAAGATCGAGGTGGACACGGCCGAGCTGAACGTGAACCGGCACCGGCAACTGGCCGAGCAAGGCCTCGTGTCCCAGCGGGAACTGGAGTTGACGATCCAGGCCGCCATTGGCAGCAAGGCCAATTTGCAGGCGGCGGAGGCCGTGTTGAAGGCGGCCAAGCAGGGCATGAAGGCCCTGAGCTTCGGCCGGGACCAGGTGAGCGCCGAAGTGCTCCAGCGCCTGCTGGAGGCCGAAGCGGCCCGGGCCGGCGCCTTCGCCGAGGCGGCCCGCGCGGCGGACCAGTTGGCCGACGTCTCGTTGCGCCTCTCGAATGCCATCCAGCGGCGCGAGTACAGCCGCGTGATGGCGCCGATCGACGGCACCGTCGTGCGGATGGCCCAGGTCGGCCCCGGCGAGACCGTCCGGGTCGGAGACGTCCTCGTGCGCATCTCCCCGGCGAGCGCCGACAAGGCCGTCGAGCTGGTGGCGGACGGGCTCGACGCCCCCCTGCTGAACGCCGGCCGCAAGGTGCGGCTCCTGTTCTACGGCATCCCCGCGATCCCGCTCCCCGCCTGGCCCGAGCTGATGGCCGGGACTTTCGGCGGCGTGATCAAGGTCGTGGACCAGGTGGACGACGGCAAGGGGAACTTCCGCTTCTGGGTCGTCCCTGATCTGGAGGACCGTCCCTGGCCCGAGCAGGCCCACGTCCGGCAGGGCACCAAGGTGATGGGCTGGGTGATCCTGAACCGGGTGCCCCTCTGGTACGAGCTCTGGCGCCGGTTCAACCTGTTCCCGCCCGACTATCAGGAGGGTCCGCCGACGTTGCTCGACACGCTCTTACCCAAAGCCGGTCGAGGTGCCAAGTAGCAGGCGCCGGTCCAGCGTCACCAGGACGCGTGCTTCGCTCCCCTCCTCCACCGCCTGTCCCATCAGCAGCGGACCGTCCCTCTTCTTCTTTCGACGACGTGCAAGAAAGGAGTGTGCCCTATGATGCCGATCTCTCGTCTGGCCGCAAGCGCGGCCCTTTGTTCCCTCCTTCTCCTGGGAACCGTCTTCACGGCGGCGGCGGAACCGGACAAGCCCAGAGCTCTGCCGCCCATTCCGTTGACGCTTGACGAAGTTCTGGCCCGGGTGGACCGGACCCACCCGCTTCTGAAAGGGGCCGGAGCCGAGAAGATCGTCGCCCGCGGGAAGATGCTCAAGGCCCTGGGCGCGTTCGAGCCCGCCCTGGTGAACGACTCGGAGATCGAGCGGTTCATCTCCTCCATTGATCCCAACCAGAGCACCAAGACGGTCGGCTTCAACGACACGTTCCTGGACATGAAGCATCCCTCCGGAGTCAGGGCGATCGCCGGGTACCGGAGGGCGATCGGCGTCGCGAAGATTCCCGACCTGAGCTTCGACAAGAACCAGCAAGTCCTGCTCGGGGCCTCTGTCCCCCTCCTCAGGGGATTGCTGGTCAACCCGGAGAACGCCGAGCTGCAGCGGTCTGAACTGGCCGACCCCAAGGCCGACGTCCAGATCGCCCAGATGCGGCAGGACCTGTTCTTGGCCGCGGCCGGCCAGTACTGGGACTGGGTGGCCGCCTGGAGGCTCGTGGACGTGCAGCGGCGGGCGCTGAAGGTGGCCGAAGAGCGGGCCAAGCAGGTCGAGCAGCGCGCCAAGGCCGGCGCGGCGGCCCCGCTGGACGCCGTGGAGGCCAACCAGGAGGTCCAGCGTCGGAGGGAGACCCTGATCGCCGCCACCAGAGCCGTCGAGCAGGAGCAGTACAAGCTCTCCATGTTCCTGTGGGAGAAGGATTCGCCGACCGTGCCGCCGGGGGAGCGGGCCCCCGACTTTCCGAAACAGCTCCCCCTGCCGACGGCCGAGATCGTCCAGGCCGACAAGGTGAACGCCAAGACCGCCAGGCCGGAGATCCGCGAGGTGGCCATCGAAGCGCAGCTCAACAACATTGATCTGGAACTGGCCAAGAACAACCTGCTGCCGAGCCTGGATGCGGAAGCGGCGCCGGCGCGCAACCCGGAGAAGTTCGTCCTGGGCCTGGGCTACAAGTTCGGGATGGAGCTCCGCGTGCCGTTCCTGCAGCGGCGCGGAAAGGGCGAGGTGTTGGAGGCGCAGGGGAAAGCCGATCGGTTCGTGCTGCTCCAGAAGTTCCGCGAGCAGCAGGTGGTCGTGGACGTGGACAATGCGATCTCCGCCATCGAGCGGGCCAAGGAGCGGATCGCCGCGTCGTTCCAGTCCCTGCAACTGGCCAAGACGCTGGAGGAGGGCGAGCGGTTCCGGTTCAGCCTGGGCGCCACCAGCGTCCTGTTCGTCAACCTGCGCGAGCGGAACGCCGTGGACTCCGAGAACCAATGGATCCGCGCACAGGCGGATTATCAGAAGGCCCAGGCCTTTTACCAGTGGGCCATCGGCACTTGGGCCAAGAGCCCGGCCTCGGCCGTGCCCGTGAGCTATGCGCCTGTCCGTTAGCGGCGTTTTGCGCAAACCGGCGAAGCGGTGCCCGACGCATCCAGCACGGAGTCACGGCTCGTGACCGATCAGAACGGGGAAGCGGGGAACCGGTGAAGACCCTCGAATCGAGCGACTATCCGCCTGCGACACGATTGTTGAAGGACGCCCTGACCCAGTTCGCTCTGCTCTTGAAGGTCGAGAGAAGAATCCTCGCGATCATCGCGGCATACTCGCTGGCGATCGGCCTTTTCTCGCTCATCGTGCCCTTGACGGTCCAGGAACTGGTCAACACCTTCGCCTTCGCCATCCAACCGATCATGATCGTCACACTGGCCGCGATCATGACGGCCACGCTGGTCTTCATCGGCGAGTTCAGGGTCTTTCAGAGCCGGGCGGTCGAGATTCTCGTCCGGCGCCTGTACACCCGAATCGCGCTCGCGATCACCGAGCAGCTTCCTCGTTTTCGCGAAGAGCGTTTCCTGCCGCGGTATGCGAACCGCTTCATCGAGGCGGAGCTGCTGCCGCGCGCGCTCCTCGCCATGCTCGTTGACCTCATCAATGTGTTGGTGGGCGGGTTGATCGGGATGACGATCCTGGTGATGTACCACCCGTATTTCCTCTTCTATAACTTGCTGCTCGTCGGCGGATTCGTGACGGTCATCTTCGTTTTAGGCCGGGGAGGCTTTCTCGCCACGCTCGACGTGTCCCGCCGCAACTACGACGTGCTGAATTGGCTGCAGGACATTGCCCAGAACCTGCTGCATTTCAAGGCGGTCAACAGCCAGGCCTTTCTCCTCCGGAAAACGGACGCCCTCGCCAGCGCGTACGTCACGGCCAGAGTACGCCGTTCGAACATCCTGACGGACCGTCAATACCACGGCGCCGTGCTGTGGCAGGCCGTGGGGCACGGCGGGTTGATCGCCCTGGCCGGCTGGTTGCTGGCCATCGGGCAGTTGACCCTCGGCCAGTTCGTAGCCGCCGAAGTCATCGTCGGAACCCTGCTCCTCAACATGGAAACGGTCGCGCGGCGGTTGTACGCCCTGATCTACGTGTTCACCTCGCTCCGCGAGTTGTCGGTCCTGTTCTCGCTGCCCAAAGCCACCGGGGCGGCCAAGCCGCGGGTCCAGAATCCCCGATCCCGGCCTCTACGGAGTCCGGCTCACCTGCAAGGACGTGACCTTCGCCTACCCGGACTCCCCGCCCGCCTTCCGGAACCTGAACCTGGAAGTGATGCCGGGAGAGAAGGTCGCTCTGTTCTCCGAAACCAGCATCGGCAAGACGACCCTGGCGCTGGTGCTGGCCGGGTTGTACCAGCCGACATCGGGCGTCATCCGCTACAACGACGTGGATCTCCGGGACCTGGACACGGAGTCGCTCAACGCTTGTCGCGGGCTCGTCCTGGATTCGCGTCTGTCGCTGTTCGAGGGCACGCTGGAGCAGAACATCTCGATGGGCCGCTCCTCCGTCACCTACGAAGACATCCGGTGGGCGCTGCAGTTCGCCGAATTCGAGGAGGAGGCCGCGGCGCTCCCGCTCGGGCTGCAGACCCCGATCAAGGCCAGGGGGAAGGCCTTCACCACGAGCCAGATCCTGCGGATCTTCGTGGCACGCGCCATCGTCGCCCGCCCGCAACTGTTGATCTTCGACGGCACGCTCCACAGCATGGCTCAGGCCGTGCGGGAGACCATCCTGCGGCGGCTCTGCTCCAAGGAAGAGCCCTGGTCGGTAATCTTCGTCTCGAACGATCCGTTTCTGACCACCCACGTGGATCGGCGGCTGGTCGTGAGCTGATCCGAGCCGGACCGGCACGGGCAAAGCCCGCTTCGATCCGGCGATCAAGGCCCGGACCGGCTCCGGTTGGCATTTTCCAGCGCCCTCTGCTACCCTACGAGTCTGTTGCCGGGCCTCAGGGGTTTTCCAGATTCCCGCGAAAAGGCCCGCTGCCCGGCGGGCCTGCGCCGCCGGGCAGGAATTCGGGCTGCGATGACGGAACGGCATGAACGCGGATAAATCGGACGGCCAGCACAGCCCCCCGAACCTCCTCCAGGAGACCATTACCCGGGTCGGGCTCCTCTTCCGGCTCGAGCAGCGCGTCCTGGCCCTGCTCGTCTCCTACGCGCTCGCGGTCGGCCTCTTCTCTCTGATCGTCCCGCTGACCGTCCAGGAGCTGGTCAACACCTTCGCCTTCGCCATCCAGCCGATCATGATCGTGACGCTGGCCGCGATCATTGCCTTGACCCTGTTGTTCGTCGGCGCGTTCAAGACCCTGCAGTTCTATGCGGTCGAGATCCTGGAGCGGCGCATCTTCGCACGAATCGCCCTCGGCCTCTCGCAGCAACTGCCCCGGTTTCGCGAGGAGGCCTTCCTCCCGAAATACGCAAACTACTTCATGGAGACGACCCTGATGCAACGGGCCCTGTCCTCCATGCTGATCGAGATCATCAACGTGGTGATCGGCGGGATCGTCGGGATGAGCATCCTGGTCTTTTACCACCCGTATTTCCTCGTTTATAACTTCGTGCTGCTGGGCGGGTTCGGGGTGGTCGTCGTGATGCTCAGCCATGGCGGGCTGCGGGCCACGATCGAGATGTCCCACGCCAAGTACGAGACCCTCAACTGGATGCAGGAGATCACCAACAACCTGCCGCACTTCAAGTCCACGGTCAGCGGCCCGCTCCTGCTGAAGAAGACCGATGACCTCGTGCAGGCCTATATCGAAGCCCGCAAGAGCCGCTTCAACGTCCTGCTCCGCCAGTTCCTGGGCTCGGTCGGCTGGCAGGCGGTGGGGCACGGCGGGCTCATCGCCACGGCCGGATGGCTCCTGGCCATCGGCCAGCTCACGCTCGGTCAGTTCGTGGCCGCGGAAGCCATCGTCAGCGGCATCCTGGTCAGCTTCGACGCGGTCGTGAAGCGGATGAGCTACGTGTTCTACTTCTTCACCTCGCTGACCGAGTTGGGCTATCTGTTCTCGCTGCCCAAGGACACCACCTCCCACAAGCTCTCGGTCTCTCTGCCCGATCCCGCGATCCACGGAGTGCGCGTCTCGTGCAAGGACCTCTCCTTCACCTATCCCGGGGCGCCTGCGCCCGCGTTCCAGGGCTTCAACCTGGAGCTCACCCCCGGCGAGAAAGTGGCCATCTTCTCCAGCACGAGCACCGGCAAGACCATGCTGGCGCGCACCCTGGCCGGCCTGTTCCCGCCCACGTCCGGCGTGCTCCGGTACAACGGCGTGGACGTGCGCGACCTGGACATAAACTCCCTGAACGCCTGCCGCAGCCTCGTCCTGGATTCCCAACTGTCGCTCTTCGAAGGGACGCTGGAGGAGAACATCACGTTGGGACGCGCTTCGGTCCCGTACAGCGACGTCCTGTGGGCGCTGCGGTTCGTCGAGATGGAGGAGGAGGTGGACGCGCTGCCGCTGGGCCTGATGACCCAGGTGAAGGCCAGGGGCAAGGCCTTCACGACGAGCGAGATCCTGCGCCTGCTCGTCGCGCGGGCGATCGTCATCCGGCCCCAGTTGCTGATCCTGGACGGGACGCTGCACAGCATGCAGCCGACCATGCGCGAGACGATTCTGCGGCGGCTCTGCTCCAAGGAAGAGCCCTGGTCCGTGATCTTCGTGTCCAACGACCCGGCGTTGCAGGTCCACGTGGATCGGCGTCTGATGCTGGATTGAACGGAATGCGCGTGAACGTGCTCGGAGCCTGAACCATGATCGTCACCTTCTTCCGGCGGTTCGTCCGCCCGACGCCCGGCCAGGCCCTGGTCAGCGCCCTGATCGCCGGCCTCGGCCTCCTGGGGGCCCAGGAGCTGAGCCAGGTGGATCAGGACCTCCGCATCATGTACGCGGAATACACGCTGGCCGCCACGGACATCGCCCACATCTCCTCCGACGTCATTCGCTACCGGACCTCGATCGTCCGCGCCCTCGAAGCCCAGACGAGGGAAGATTTTGAACGGATCACGAAGCCGCTGCCGGATCTCCACGCCCGGATCCAGCACGCCGTGGACCGGTACGCCGCCGCCAGCCTGCGGGTCTCGCGCAGCGGCCGGAGCGAGCCCGCCGACATCCAGGCCGTGCGGGAAAGCATCGACGCCTACTTCTCCGTCGCCAGCCGGACCCTCAACCTGCTGACCAAATCCTGGATCGCCCGCTCGCCCCAGGAGCAGGCGGAACTGCGCCACCAGGCCGAGCTGCACGCGGCCGACAATGCAGGGCCCAAGATGATCCAGGTCAGCTTGGCGCTCGACCGTCTGCTGGAGACCGTGGCGGACGTGGCCAAGGACATGCGCGACGAGGGGACCAGGACGATCCAGCAGACCAGCCGTCTGCTGATCGCCGGCAGCCTGCTGATCGCCTTCCTGAACCTCTTCACCAGGCGGGCCTCCGGATCCCCGGAGCCAGGCGCCGGCTCCCCGACGGCCCAGCCCGAACCGGACCGGGACCGGAGCTACGCGCTCCCCCTGGACGAGCCGACCCCCGCCTCCACGCGCAGCGACTAGCCCGCATTATTCATGGCGGTTCGTGACGAAACCGCGCAGACGCGTCGGGAGACAGGCGCGTGGAGCCGCGAGGGAGGGAGGCATACTCTGCAGTATGTCGACCGACTGAGCGGCGAGCCCGCCGGTCGCAGCAGCGTATCCGCGGTTGCAGTAGAAGCGTCCATGAATAATGCGGGCTACCCCGCCTCACCCAGACGGGCGCGCGAGACGGACCGCCTCCAGCAAGCGGCGCCGTTCCCCGTCCGAGAGGTTTCGCCACTCCCCGACCTTCAGCCCGTTGATCGTGATGTGCATGATGCGGGTCCGGTGCAGGGACACGACCCGGTAGCCCAAGGCCTGGCACATCCGCCGGATCTGCCGGTTGCGGCCTTCGGTCAGGATGATGCGGAACGTTCCGGGGCCGCAACGCTTCACGACGCAGGGTTTGGTGGGGGCGCCGAGGATCACGACGCCGCGGGCCATCCGGTCCAGGAACGTCCGGTCGAACGGCCGGTCCACCGTCACGAGGTACTCCCGCTCGTGCCCGAACTCCGTCCGCAGGATGCGGTTGACGATCTCCCCGTCGTTGGTGAGCAGGATCAGGCCGGAGGAGTCCTTGTCCAGCCGGCCGATCGGGAAGATCCGCTCCGGGTGCCCGATGGCGGCGATGATGTTGCCGGGCACGTCCCGTTCGGTGGTCGTGGTCACGCCGACCGGCTTGTGGAACTTGATGTAGACCGGCTCGTTCCCCCAGGGCAGCACGACGCCGTCCCGTGCGATGACGTCGCCGGGACCGACGCGATCGCCCAGCACCGCCACCCGTCCGTTGATCGTCACCCGCCCCTGCTCGATCAGCCGGTCCGCCTCGCGTCTGGAACAGAGCCCCTGCTGCGTAAAAAACCGGTTGATCCGGACACTCTCGGACGAGGCGTGATGGGCGATGGGTGATGGGGAAAGAGACTGATGCGGAGACGCGGTGAGGGGGGGACGCGGCGAGCTCCGCGTCCCCGCGTCCCCGCGTCCCCGCGTCGCCCGGACTCGTTGCCGGTCTCTCGTCACGGCTTGTGCCGGCCGGCAGTCCTGACCAGCCCGAGGACGCGATAGATCAGCCGGGCGACGGCGAACTGGGGAGCGGCGAATCCTCTGATCGGCGCGATCTCGCTGACGTCCATCCCGACGATCCCCGGCCCCCTGGCCAAGGCCGCCACCAGCGCGAGCGTATCGTACCAGCCCAATCCGCCGGGCTCCGGAGTTCCCAGCGCGGGCACGATCGAAGGGTCCAGGCCGTCGCAGTCGAAGGTCAGATAGACCGGCCCGGTGCAGGCCCGCACGACCTCCGGCACCCAATTGGCGGCTTTTCCCTCGTAGGGCCCGGCCGGATCGAGGATCTTGGACGCGAAGAACGTCGAGACGGTCTTCGTCCGGTTGATCAGGTCGAGTTCCTCGGGCGAGACGGACCGGATGCCGACCTGCACCAGGGGGAGGCCGTCCTCCACGACGCGGGCCATCACGCTGGCATGGCTGAAGGGATTGTCGAGGTAGGCCTGGCGCAGGTCGCCGTGCGCGTCAACCTGCACGACGCAGAGGTCGGGATACCGGCGGGCATGGGCCCGGATCGCCCCCAGCGCCCCCGTGTGCTCGCCGGTCAGGGTCAGGACGAACCGGCCGGGCTTGACGTGCGGCGCCACATAGGCCTCAATGGCCTCCACCGCCCGCCGATTGACTTTCCTGCCCAGCTTCAGCGGCGCGGCGGTCGCCACCCCGCCCCATTCGCGGTAGGACTCGACTCCCAGCGTCTCGTCGTAGAACTCGACCTGGCGGGAAGCCTCGAGGATGGCCGACGGCCCCTGGTCCGATCCCCGGATGTAACTGGACGTGTGCTCGTAGGGGGCCGGCAGGACGTAGACGCCCGCCCGGTCCGGCAGGCACCAGGGCTCCTCGAGACCCAGAAAGTTCCGCTTTGGTCCGAGCCAGCCCTTCGGAACGGCCATGCCCGCCTCACCGCCTGGATCGGTCTTTCTTGGGGAGATTCTCCGGCGGAATGAACACGGCCAGGGCCACGACCGTCGTCCACCGGTTGGCCTTGCCGATGGCCGACTGGGTGATGTTCAGGGTCCGCACGATCTTGCCGCCCATCTTGAAGACCTGCTCCCGTTCCTTCCAGGCCTGATTGGCATCGAACTCGACGCCCAGGGTCGTGGCCAGCATCTGGGCGGCCAGATCTTCCGTGTACTCGCCGGACTCCTCGTCGGTCTCGCCGTAGGCGTGGTGCTCGGAGAGATAGCCGTAGGTGTGCCGATCCGTGGGGATCGCCAGGCCGATCGAAGCGGAGATCAGCCGGTTGCGCTCGTTCGTCTCGGAACGGGCCATCACGCAAAAGGTGATCTCGCCCGGGTTCAGCAGCTTCTCCCCCCGCATCCTCGGGATGATCTTGCAATTGGGCGGGAAGATCGAGGACACGCTGACGAGGTTGCAGTAGGCCACGCCCGCGCTCCGCAACGCCTGCTCGAAGGAGGCCAGCTTTTCCTTGTGGACTCCTACGCCTCTGGTCAGAAACATATGAGTCGGAACCATCGCGCCTCCCTCAAGACAGTGATGGGTGACGAGTGATCGGTGACGAGCGAGTTAGGACGAATGACCAGTCTACGTGAAACCTGCTTTCGGCTCTCCGCCCATCACCCGTCACGCATCACCCGTCACGGTCCGGTGTTGGGCCGCATTTGTACCAATTTGTCAAAGTTTCCGCAACAGGATTTCGCAGAGACTTGGCGAGTGGCGCCCAGGCGGGACGAGGGAGCGACCGACACGGCGTTCAGACGGGACCGGACTCGGGCAGGTTCAGCACCAGCAGTTTGACGTCGGTCATGTCTTCGATGGCGTACCGGACGCCCTCCCGCCCGATCCCCGAGCTCTTGACTCCGCCGTAGGGCATGTGATCGGCACGGAACGTGGGAATCTCGTTGGCCAGCACGGCGCCCACTTCCAGGTCCCGGTAGGCCCGGAAGATGCGCCCCACGTCGCGGGTGAAGACGCCGGCTTGCAGCCCGAACTCCGAATCGTTCAGGGCCTCGACGGCGTCCTCGAACCGCTTGTAGCGGGAGACCGTCACGACCGGCCCGAAGACCTCCTGGCACGAGACCTTCATGTCGGGGGTCACGTCGCTCAGGACCGTGGCTTCCACCACCGAGCCCGACCGCTTGCCGCCGGCCAGCAACCGGGCCCCCTGGGCCACCGCCTCCTGAATCCAGCCCTCGACCCGGCGCGCGGCCGCCTCGTCGATCAGCGGCCCGATCACGGTGGTCTCATCGGCCGGGTCCCCGACCTTGAGCGCCGCCACCCGCGCCAGCAGGGAGGCCACGAAGCGGTCGTACACGGCGTCGTGCACGAAGACCCGCTGCACCGAGATGCAGGTTTGTCCGGCGTAGCCGAACCCGCCGGCCGCGCACCGTTGGGCCGCGACTTCCAGATCCGCGTCCGGCTCCACGATCACGCCCGCGTTGCCGCCCAGCTCCAGCACGACGCGCTTGCGGCCGCACTTGGCCTTGAGCATCCACCCGACGGCGGCGCTGCCGGTGAAGCTGAGGAGCGCATAGCGGGGGTCCGCCACCATCTGTTCCGCGACCGCGTTTTCGCAGGGCACGATGCTGAGCGCCCCGGGCGGCAGCCCTGCGTCCAGCACGACCTCGCCGAGCAGCAGCGCCGTGACCGGCGTCTGAGGAGCGGGCTTGACCACGATCGGGTTCCCGCAGGCCAGAGAGGGAGCCACCTTGTGCGCAACCAGATTGATCGGAAAGTTGAACGGGGTGATGCCGAGCACGGGGCCGATCGGGACCCGTCGGGTCAACCCCACGTAGGGCTCCGTGCCCGGCGTCAGATCGAGCGGAATGACCTCGCCGGGCAGGCGCTTGGCCTCCTCCGCCGCGAGCGTGAAGGTCTGGATCGCGCGGCCCACTTCGCGCCGCGCGTCGGAGATCGGTTTGCCCCCCTCGGCCACGATGGACCGCGCGAACTCGTCGCGCCGGTCCGAGAGGGCTCTGGCAATCTTGGCGAGCGCGCCGGCTCTGGCGTGGGCCGGCAACCGCCGCATGGCGGGAAAGGCGGACACCGCCGCCCACGCGGCCTCGTCCGCCTCGGCCTTTCCGGCCTGACAGACCTCGGCCACCACTGCGCCGGTGTAGGGATTTCGGACGGGAGCCGTGGCCGCCGTCGTCCGCCACTGGCTGCCGATCAGCAATGGCTTGGCGGCCATTGGGGGGATCCTCAAGTCATTCGGCGATCTCGGCAGCCGGTTGCCCTCCGGGAGACGGCGGAGGCGTCCGCTTGGCCTCGGCGATCGCTCGGTCGGCCTTGGCGATCAACTCCTCGGTCCCCCAATCGCGGATCGATTCCAGCGTAAAGGCCTCGTAGGTGGAGACCCCGTGGCAGGTCGGACAGTCCGGCATCGGGACCTTTCGCCGGAACACTTCGCTCAGGCAGGACATGCAGACCCAGAGGTCCGGGTCGCCCTCTCCGCTCTCCACTGACCAGAATGCCTGTTCGCGCGCCATAGCGTCCTTCTCGTAATGGGCCCTTGTCGCCTTACGGATGTCGCCCCGACAGCATAGGCCCCCTGCGAGCAAGAATGCAACCCCTCAGCGGCTCGCTCCGCTCCGCTTTTTGGCCGGGTCTCCCAGCATCCGCTCGATCTGCTCCTCGAACACTTCGTACGGGAAGGCCCCGGGGATCACGAGCGGCGGCTCCTGCTCCGGGTGATCGGTCCGCATCAGCACGAAGCCCGGCGTCCCCCGGAATCCGAGATTGTACCCTTCGGCCCGGTCCGAGAAAATCGCCTCCGTGTGCCTTGCCCCCTTCATGCACTTGTCGAACGCGGCTTGATCCAGGCCGATGGCCTTGGCGTGCCCCCGTAGATCCGCCGGCCCCAGCTTGCCGGTGTCGAACAGCCGGTCGTGCATGGCCCAGTACCGGCCCTGCTCGCCCGCGCACCGGGCCGCCAGCGCCGCGTCGAGTCCGGGCCCCTGGAAGGCGCGGGGATAGTCGCGATACAAAAACCGGAGCTTGCCGGCCTCGACGTATTTGGCCTGGAGGCGTGGCCAGGTCTCCCGGTAGAATTTCTTGCAGAAACCGCAGGTGAAGTCGGAATACTCGATCAACGTGACCGGCGCCGTGGCCTGGCCCCTCGTCCGACCGTCGTCCTTGCCCAACTGGTCCAAGGCCTGGTCCGCGCCCGCCTGCGGGATCGGCCCCAGGACATGCGCCGCAAGCGCGAGGAGCGCGACCCCGAGCAGGAGGCCGACCGAACGGCTGGCAATGCGTCGTCTCATGGTCCCGTCACGCCGTGATCGTTTCGTCTGACGAGGGGCCGACCGTGGAAAGTCCGAGGCGTCAGGAAGCGGGCAGACAAGAGGAGAGCGGGGTCAGGACGCGCCCCGCTTGGCTCGAAATCGCTCCAGCAGACCCATCATCAACAATGGCCAGACCACCGTCGCATCGCTCAGGACCTCGGCGAACCGGCCTCCCTCCTCGGCCGGCACGAACTTGCCCCAGGAGATCCCTTCCTGGTAGCTGCACCCGCTCAAGCCGCCCCAGTAGTCGGGCTCCGGGCAGATGCGCACGCCGTATTGGAAGCGCGGCGGCTTGACGTTCAACCCCAGCCGCAGGTTCGTGATTTCGACGTAGGGCGCCACCTGCTGGGCCCAGTTCCGTGGCACGCCGCCGCCGATCGTGAAAATCCCGAGCTTCTTGGACGAGAGGACCCGCTCCGTGTAGCTGTTGAGGTCCAGGTACGGGTTGAAGGACGGCAGGGTCTTGTGCAACGTCCGCAGCACGGTGATATCCCCGTTGGGCAGATTCTGGCTCCGCGCCCGGTCGATCGACAGCCCCATCGCCCAGGTGGCCACGTCGAGCCCCATCTCCGAATCGGTGAAGGCCGGGATGTAGACCGGCACCTTCTTGAGATACGCGCTCTTGAGGATACCCGTGCCCTCGTATTCCTCCGCGAGCGTCCGGCCGATCTCGCGCGTCAGCAGCTCGGAGCAAAGGGGCTGGTCCGCGGGCACGCGCTTGAGCGTCTGCGCGACGACGTGCTCCACGTAGTTCAGGTTCGCTTCCATCTCCAAGGTGTCATAGACCCGGTTGTACCCCTTGCGGAACAGCTCCTCGTCGCTCACCTTGGGCGAGTGTCGGTAGTGGACCTTGCCCACGGATTCGGTGAGCCCGTGCGCGATCAGCGCGCCCGTGGACACGACCGCCTGCACCATGCCGTGGTCGATCATGCTGCTGACGATCTTGCCCATCTTGGCGATGGTCATCGCGCCCGAGAGCGTCATGACGACGCCGCAATCCTGGTCCTCGATCATCGCCGAGAGGACCTCGAACGCCTCCCCCAGCCGCCGGCCGCCGAAGGCGGTCTTGCGCATCGCACACAACAAATCCGAAAACGAGCGGACCTTGTCGGGATCGAGCGGCTCCAGTGCCTCGAGCCCGTCTTGCGCCCCGTCATGGAATTCACGCGGCTGCATGGCTCGGCCTCCCCGGTGAATGGCTCGGTTACTTATACACAACCCTTCGAATGGGGTCAAATCCTCGCCATCGAGGGCGTGCCTTTCGGCGGCCATGCTGATCGGCGAAGAAAGCCTCACGACCACGCTCAACCGACTCGGTCTGAATTTCATCGGCGCCTTGTGGCGGAGACGCTTGGTTTGCGCGGACAATTCTTTGGTCGTCTCGTCGCCGTTCACGAACGGAGCCGGCGCAAGCGGGTCTGACAGAAGACCTGGTGGAGAGGCGTCGGCATCGGCGGCGCGCGGAGCCTACACGGGATGTCACGCGGAGCCAACCACCGACGGGGCCGGTTCGTCGCGTGCACGGCCGGAAGAGCCATTCTAACCCGTTGTTATTCCAAGGCATCCACGAAGGGCGTTTGACGGAGCAGGCTGAAGCGCGGTAGGATGCCTGCACCGTACGAGCCACGGTGGCTACGATCCCTCGCGCGCGGCCTCCTCTATCCCGAATCCTGCGCGACCGATTCCCTAGCACACGCTGCTCTTACGCCAGGCGTTTCCGCCTCTCTACAGAGTCAACCGCAAGGCGGCGCGAACATCCGGACTGGCTGCATGCAGCCCAAGGAGCGAACCATGATGTGGCCCGGCAACAGGAGAAAATGGCTGAAAGGCAAGCTCGCCGCCAAACGGAAACGGCTGAGGACCAACTGGAAGCCGTTGGCGGGCGAAGCGGTGAAGGAGCGTCCGGTCGTTCCGATCGAGGAAATCAGGCGGCAGGCGATCATTCTGTCCAGCCGGGGCCTTGGACAGGGGACCCGGTCGCGATCCGCGAGACAGGGCGCGCCAACCACCGGCACCCCTCGTCGCGCCGAGTCGGGTTCCCTGAGCCGCCGCGGGGCGGCCTGACCCGAGTGATCCCCCATCCCGTCACTCCGGCCTGCCCACGTATTGCTTTTCGACACCGATCGTGGGACGGTGTCTCTGCTTCGTCGCGTGGGGCTCGTGATCAAGCGGCAGACAGGAGAGCCCTGAACCGCTGTTGTGTTGCCCGGGAATCAGATCGGAAGCCAGACCAAGCCGTTCGGACTTTTCACGTCTTCGGCCGGTTTCTTCCCTTCATCTCTACGTTCTCGAGTCCAAGACAATGGCACCATCTCTCAAGGAGGAACCTTATGGGTTCGAAGATCTACGTTGGCGGGTTGCCGTACTCAACGACCGAAGCGCAGCTGCACGAACTGTTTGCCGCGCATGGCACCGTCGAGTCGGCTCGAGTCATCACGGACAAGTACACGGGGCAGTCGCGCGGTTTCGGCTTCGTGGAAATGTCCACGGCAGAGGAAGCCAAGGCGGCAATTGCCGCGCTGAACGGCACGCAGCTCGACGGCCGGACGCTCACCGTCAACGAGGCGAAGCCCCAGGAGCCGCGTTCCGGCGGCGGACGCGGAGGCGACCGAGGAGGTCGCGGCGGACGCTGGTAGTCATCACGTGACGGGATCGCACTGACCACAATCCCCGGCGGGGCCATCCGGAGACGGGGGGCCCCGCCTTTTCGTTCATCGGCGAGCGGCAGGGAGGAGCCCATGGCACGACCAGGCAAGGCGACGCTGGCCAAACGTGCTCGCGAGCGGGGCAAGCAAGTCAAGCGGATAGAAAAAGAAGCCCGCCGTGCGCAGCGGAAAGAGGAAAAGCTGGCGCGCCCCAGACCGGACGATGGGGAAGATCCCGATCTGGCCGGCCTGCGCCCTGGTCCGCAGGCCCCCCTCTACTGATAGACTGCCGACGCGTCCCCGGCGTCAAAGGCGCTGTCGCTGTCTGGAGTCACCCGCCTCCGCGCCTCAAGAATTCATCACCAGCGGCCATTCCCCGCAGCCGGAATCCGACCTGCCAGCTCGCGAGGCAAGGAGAGATCGGCCAGGATTCCCGCTCAGCGGACGGGCTCCGCCCGCCCCTGGCTCGGGCTATCCAAAGTCTTGTAGCTTCGCAGGATACCGTCCTGGTCAAACACGAAGTCCAGGCCGGGGCGGGCGCCCAGATTGTACTCGGCCCGCTTGCCGAGCGGGAACGCGACCGCGGTGTGGACCTCCGGCGCCACCGGCGCATAGGTCCACGCCTCATAGCGCGCGCCGCCCTCTTCCCATTGGCGGACGGCCTGCGGGTCCCCGAACACCAGGCGGACGGCCGCCATGTCCGACTGGCCGACCTGGATCTCCTCCATCTGCAGCGGGCGCGGTTCCCGGGAGCCGCAGCCGGCGAGGCTGAGCAGAAGACTTCCCGCGAGTGCCAGCGTGATCCCGATCCGAATCATAAATCGAGTCGCTTGCCAAGACCCGTCCGCCCATTTGTGATCGAAACGGACGGCTCAACCGAAGTGTGGATGAACCTGGGAAGAAAATCAAATGGCGGGGTCTTGCGGATCGCCGCGCAGCGGCTCCCGCCAGGCAAGTCCTTGGAATTTGGAATGAGGATTCTCTGGAGGGTCTTTCTCCGCTCGCCAAGAGCAATCGTACGGCTCGCGGCTCTAGCGAAGCTCGGTCTGGTGGTCCCAACGGGATTCGAACCCGTGTCTGAGCCTTGAGAGGGAGGTCAATGACGAGGAAAATCAATGAGTTAGAGTTTTTGATTGTCCGATAGCCACCACGTATTTTCAACGAGTTACAACGGCGTGTCCTGTATAGGACAGCCCATTTTTCAGCACAGTTTGCCGCTCTGGCGACATCAGGCTGACCGTTTCAAGGCTTGCTCCGCCTCGTAGAGATCCCAGGCAGCCTGGAGGTTCATCCAAAATTCTGGGGAGGTCTTCAGGCGTTGAGCGAGCAGCAAGGCCGTGGTCGCGGTAATCCCGCGTTTACCGTTAATCAGCGTGTTCACCCTTTGGACAGGGACGCCGATCGATTTCGCCAGCTCGACCTGGGTGATGCCCATCGGTTCGAGAAACTCCTTCAATAGGATCTCTCCCGGATGGGTTGGCGCTCGATGCTTGGGCCTCATGGTGCCTCCTGCAATCAGTGATAATCGACCACTTGAACGTCACTCGCATTGCCGGCAGACCATCGAAAGATGATCCGGTACTGGTCATTGACGCGGACGCTATGGAATCCCTTCTTGCTTCCTTTTAATGCCTCCAGGCGATTGCCTGGCGGCGCGGACAGGTCAAGAAGATCGCGCGCGGTATTGAGCATGTCGAATTTCCTTGCAATGACCGCCCAAAGCGGCTTGGGGATCTTCCGTGCTTCCTTGGAGTTGGCGCCGTCAAAAATGTCCTGAGAAGCCTTGTCCGCGAAGCCGACGATCACGGGATGATTTTACCAATTGAATGGTATCTGTGCAAGAAGGAATTTCGAGGAACAGTCTGGGGGACAGATAAAGTTGTCTCCGGCTTGCCGACCCCGGGGAACTTTGCTACAGTGCAAGCCATAGAACTGGAGAGGAGCAGAAACTGATGGCCACGATCCAGATCAAGACCCCCAATCCGGAACAAGCTGCCCCGCTGGTGAAGGACGCCATTGAAATGGAGAAAAAGGTGGTGCGGGGCAGTCTCGCCACGACCAACGAGCGGATCGCCGCGCTCACCCGCGAGCTCTCGGTGACGGTGGAGCAGGTGCTCGCCGGAACCGTGGCCCGCATAGAAGCCAACGAAATGGCCCTGCTGGAACTGGAAGGAGAATTGGCGATCCGTCGCTCTCTTGAAGAAGCCCTCCGCAGCCTTGACTCGCTCGAGCTATGCAGCTAACGGAGTATGCGGAGAGGGTTCGGGCTCAGATCCTCCAGATTCCCAGCGTCCTCTTCCATTCTCTCGCCTACGAAGACCGCCCGCCCACAGCCGGCCTTGTGAAAGGGAGCGTCACCTTCTCCGACGGCTCCCGGCTCCATTTCAGAGAGTTTCTCCGCCTGGGCGAGCCGATCATCAGGATGAAATACGCCTATCACTATGTGTCCGCGAGCGGCGGTCTTCTTTTCCGCTATGACAACGCCCTCGATCCTGCCGCGAAGCATCTTGCGAGTTATCCCGACCATAAGCACCTGCCCCACAGCATCGTGCCCTCTGAATCACCGCCGCTGGACCAAGCCCTTCGCGAAGCTGCTCAGCACATCAAGCGTCACTGAGCCTGCAATATTTGGCACTCGATGGCCAGGAAAAGAGGAGGTTATGAAGCCTTAATCCTGCGGATGATCTCACAGGGGTCGGCTGAAAGAGCCCTCGTAATCCGAACAAACTCGATGACATCCAGGCGTCTCTCCCTCAGCTCATACTTTGAAACATAAGATTGTGGCCGGCCCAAACGCCTGGCCAGATCCTGCTGGGTCAAACCCGCCGCTGACCCCCTCCCCAAAACTAGACCGTAGTGAGCTGGAAATTTCGCTCTTCCTGCAGCCCGGTTTCGGCCGCGCGTTGAGTGAATTCCCTGGGCGTTAAATCCCCGAGCGCGCTGTGTGGCCGGTGC